>QIKQ01000213.1 GCA_003233075.1 Gammaproteobacteria bacterium | reverse complement strand
CCTGCCATGGGTGACATTGGTGACAGCTAATGATATTATCCTCGATAAACTATTAGGCAATCGGCTGCGGATAAAGCGCATCTGCTTCAGCGACCTATGAACAAATTATCGTACAACTCCAGTTATATTGCTGCTCTTTCCACTTAGCTAAGCGGCGATGCGAACCGCTTGCGGGTCAGCAGCGTCCGCTTCAGCGACACATGCACGATAAGTAGTGCTATTTACTATATAAGTCTAGCGCAACTGAACCTATCATAAAGCAATGATTTACTCACTTTTTTCATATACCCAAAAAAATACAATCTAATTTTTATTTTAGCTATAAATATCAACAAATTACAAGTCCCCCACTAAACAGCCATTAATGTCTATGCTAATTTTATATGCCAAAGAACAATGTTTACTCAATCGTTTTGTCCCTTCAATACAGTAAGTAATGGTAAACACTCCGATATTCACAATATTTAGTCACTTTTTAATAAATTTTTACTTAAATTCGCCTCGATTATTAGACCCCGACCCAACACTTGGCTAAAATAGTTTTCACTCTGTCTACTGAATGGATTTGAACTTTGTTTTCTAAACATGTTTTTACTCTGTTATGAAATTCAGCCAACTATTAGTACAAGACATGAATAAATATGATAGATTCTGTTCATATTTTGAAGTAACAACACATTGAAAGTCATTAAAATTAAAGGGCCCTACCATGCAAATTAAGATTCCAAATTTAGCTTTGGCATTATTGTCAGTGCTATTAATCTCCGCCTGCAACGACGACTCAAAGGATAAAGCCAATGCAGATAAATCCAGTGCAGATAAAACAACTGGCAAAGTTGATGCTAAAACAAGCAAATCTATGCTGACAAATGCAAAAAGCATGTCAGTCGATCAAAAAGTTAGCTATACCTTAGGCATCGATATTGGTATGCGAATTAAATTATCTCGCAAGCAAAATCCAGGTTTAAAAAAATTAGACACCGATCATTTTGTATTTGGACTTAAAGACGCTTTAGGCAAAGAACCAGAGAATTTTAAACTAAGCCGTGAAGACATGTCTAAAGTAATGATTGCCTATCGAAATCAAATCGTTCAAAAACAAAAAGAAATAATGCAACAAGTTCAAAAAGATGGCAAAGCCTATTTAGAAAAAAAGAAATCCGAAAAAGGTATTATCACCGATAAATCCGGTATTCTCTACAAAATAGCTGCAAAAGGAACTGGAAAATCGCCAACCGACAAAGACACGGTAAAAGTTCACTATCGAGGGAAATTTATTAATGGCAAGGAATTCGATAGCTCATATCGATCTGGCAAACCCGCCGTACTTAACTTGCAAAGAATGATTCCTGCCTGGAAAATAATGATCCCTAAAATGAAAGAAGGTGCCAAATGGGAAATCTATGTGCCTTACGATAAAGCCTATGGAGTGCGCGGTGCACCACCACGAATTCGACCTTATGAAACACTAGTCTTTAATATTGAGTTGATTAAGGTGAACCCTAAGCCAGAAAAAGCTGCTGCGCCAAAACCTGCACCAGCCGAGAAAAAAACTGACAAGAAATAAACTCTTTTGCACAATGCGACAGATCGAGCCCTCACTCGCGGTCGCATTCGGCAACTGCTACAGCAAAGCTCTACCTCAGTTCTCAAAAAATTGTTCTTCAATCAAAACTAAAACTTCTCATCTTAGCCAAGTTTTAAATTAAGCTGTCACCAAAGTATAAATGGATATCATTTTGATATTTCCGAGCGCTTCAAAGAATCAAGAAAATATTGGGCTTGAATGTGCCCATGACCTGCTGCCTTAGTCCACCAATAACTAGCTTTTTTTACATCTTTTGTGACACCTCGTCCAAAATAATACATCTTGCCTAGGCCATATTGCCCGAACGCGTACCCTTGGCGCGCCGCCTTGAGATACCAGTAAATGGCCTTTTTCTCGTCTTTAGCAATCCCTTTTCCCTCTGCGTACATTTCGGCCAGATTAACTTGAGCCATCGCCTTGCCTTGATCCGCCGCCTTACGATACCAGAGGACCGCTTTTTTTAAATCTTTATTAACACCTGTCCCACCCTCGTACATCACACCCAAAATATTTTGAGCATCAGCAAGTCCTTGATCCGCTGCCTTTTTATACCAATGAACTGCTCGTTTTTTGTCCTTTTTAGTCCCTTTGCCTTGTCTATGCATCCTGCCTAGATTAGTTTGAGCAACTGCGTCTCCTTGCTCCGCCGCCTTGCGATACCAGAAGACTGATTTTATTAAATCCTTGTTATCAACTAAGCCGTCCTCGTACATTCTCCCCAAGTTAATTTGAGCAGACGAGAGACCTTGCTTAGCCGATATTTGAAACCAATAAAAAGCTTGTTTATCGTTTTTTTTAATTCCGCGTCCATGCGCGTACAGCAAAGCCAGGTTATATTGCGCAGGTGCGATACCTTGCTTGGCCGCTTTGAGATACAAAGAAGCCGCTTTCTTCTCGTCTCTTGAAACCCCACGCCCAAAATCGTACATCATTCCCAAACTATGTTGAGACGTTGCAAGCCCTTGTTGCGCTGCCTTTTTAAACCAATAAACCACTTGTTTCTGATCTTTGTTGACACCGATGCCCTTCCTGTACATCCAACCCAGAGCATATTGGGCATAGGCGTATCCTTGCTTAGAGGCCTTTTGAGTCCAGTAAAAAGCTTGTTTATGGTCTTTGTTAACGCCTTGCCCAGTCGCATACATCTGACCCAGGTTAAATTGAGCTTTTCCATATCCTTGACTGGCTGCTTTGTGATACCAGTGAACGGCTTGTTTTTTGTCTTTTGCAATTCCGCGGCCGTTTTCATACATCCAAGCCACAGTATTTTGCGCCTTCGCATTGCCCTTCTTTGCTAAAGGCAGCAGATAATTAAATGCTTTGCTATATTCTCTTTTGTCAAAAATAGCTCTCGCATCACTATAGGCATCAGCAAATGTGATTGTACCTAGTGAAAGCAACGCGACACCAAAAACCACGCGAAAAAATAAAATATTTCTAATTTTCGAAAAATGATTAAACATCAATATCATCATTATTTACACATGCCTCAAAACTAATTGTCTTTCCAATGTCTGGAATTTCATGGCGCTGCATTCACATGTCTAGTTTCGTGGTTTTTGACGCGATTCTAAAGATCCTCGCAGGAGCGCTATCGACTCAAATTGTACCCCAGGCAAGCAAGTCATGTCAGCCATCAGGAAGGAAAATAGGGAAGCAGCAATTTCTCGACTTAGGTCCGCTATGTTCGAGTACCGCTACTAGTTAGGAATTCGTCGTAGTGAGAACGCGCAGCGTTCGACACTAGCCCGCTTTTCTCACAGCACTTCGTAGCGAGACGGTTCAAGGGTATGCTATGACACGTTTTCACGACCGAGAAGTGCGCAGGCATA
>QIKQ01000083.1 GCA_003233075.1 Gammaproteobacteria bacterium | reverse complement strand
ACAGTAATGCTGCTTCCAAAGTCATGGAAGATGTCAATAGCCGAGGTGTTTCTGGTTCAGACCATGTTGAAAAAACGGCAGAGTCATTGGCTGGCATTGCAGGAACTGTGAATCGAATCAAGGAAATGAACGATCATATCACATCTGCTATTCAGCAACAGCAGCAAGTTGCTGACGAAATAAATGAAGACTTAATGAAAATCAGCGAAGCGGGTGAAGAAACAGCGGCAGGTTCGCAGCAAACACATTCCGCCAGCGAAGATTTATTGCGTCAAGTAGAAAGCTTAAAAGACGTAGTATCAGCTTATAAGCTTTAACCTAGCAGATCAGTTGATCGCATTTGTAAGGCATAATTTCATGATTTACCGTCATTATTAGTAGCTACCGGTCTCACCAAAAAAGGTGAGTTTGCTACAACCTATAAACAGGCCTGATTGTCCGCCTGACTTTATAAAAAAACTCCTTAAGGACCAGGCCATTAACTCGCTTTTTTATTTCCTCAGTCGAACAATCAGAACTATTTCTAGGCCGTTTAACTGATGTGCTAGGTTTAACAAACTGCTCCGCCGCAAGCTGAGGGGCAGCTGAATAAATCGACAAAGATCAGCACTGCTCTTGTCTTCATAGTTTTCAACTCAAAAATCAAATTTATTCTCTTCTCTTTTGCGCATGCATAATCAAGCCTAGTAAATCGGCGTACGTAGAGACAAGGCATGCCTCACAGCTGCCCACAAATATTTTGTTGCGATGTGTCGCCGTTATCGAGCGATCACTCGCATTCAACCTGCCCGTCGTTGCGAAGCTGCGAAAGCAGCTGAAGCAATCTCCTAACGTAAATCATTGAATTAAGGAGATTGCTTCGGTGTGATCGGCGATCACACCTCGCAACGACCAATTCCTTTGAGATTTTTCTCGTCGTATATTAAATAATTTTGCTCATTCGTCTATTTTTTAACGCATATATACTTCGTGCTAGTTTTATGTCCCAAATCACCAATCAATCGATTTAATCATTAAACTTGGAGCTAAATGATACATAACCATAAACTGTGGGACAGCAGTGAGGCATGCCTTGTCTCTAAGGTTGCTTTGTTGTCTATTTTTCTTGGTCGTGCAAATACTTAGGCACAAAACTTGTATTAACACTTAGAGAATCTGATCAATTCCCTTAAAAAAATATTGGGAATTAAATGTAATTATTATTTAAGGATCATAGGTGTTGTCTTTGAAATCACTAAAAATAGTTTCAATTTTTATGGGTCTATTGCTTGTCAGCTCTAGTCTATGGTCGTATTCGATTTACACTCAAGAGTTGCATAAGTGGGGTAATCCAACATTTGGAACGGGCGCAGCGATCAGTTATAGCTTTATGCCTGCTGGTGTTAATTGCGCTGTTAACACTGGTAGGGTACCCCCTCCTTGTTCAACTGTTAGCCTAAATAGTTCTATGCCTGTTGGTTATCAGGGTGAAATTCGACGTGCTTTTGATGCTTGGTCCACAGTTGCAAATCTTACCTTTAACGAGGTACCAGATCTCGGTGAAAATATGGAAGCCGGCAGTCAATTGTCCGGCGATATACGTATCGGCACAAATAATATTGACGGTGCTTATGGAACACTGGCGTATGCATATTACCCATTTAATAATACAGGTTTATACGCCGGTGGTGATATACAGTTTGATTCCGGAGAATCTTGGAAGGTCGGTGCTCGAACAGGCGGCTTCGATGTATTTCTTGTCGCGTTACACGAAATTGGGCACTCACTTGGTTTAGCTCACGAGGGCAGCACACTTGCAATTATGAATCCGTATTACAATAGTTCTCTAGTTGGCTTGCAGTCTGATGATATAAGCGGCATACAAGCAATTTACGGTGCTGCAATTCCCCAGGCAGTTCCTGCCCCTGGCGCGTTTTGGCTAATGTTGTTAGGCAGTCTGTTGCTCTACGTAATCCAAATTAGACGAAGAAAAATTGTGCGATCTTAAACGAATCTGTTGTGCATGGCTTTGAGGGGCGGGAGCCCCTCTTTTTTTTATTTTCTATATTTATTCTGATATTTTCCTGCACTCGCTACGCTCCTGCAGGCTACTAGTTACGCTTAGGAGCAAATGTAGCCTGTAGGAGGTGTTTGCAAAACACTGAGTACAGGAAAACGCAATTATTTACTCTTAAGCTAATAATTTCTTTAAAATTTGAATTCAGATCTATTCCGCATTTCGCGTTTTATAAACGCTACATACGGGCTACAAATTCATTATTTTTCTTTATGAGACACGTAGTAATTAGGTACAATGTTGTTCCTATGAAAACAAATTTAGAAACAGATAAAAACAGTGCTTTATCATTATTTTCTGAACAAAAATATACAGAAGCCGATTCACTGTTAGCCGCTTGGTTAGGCAGTGAGCCAAGGGATGCAGATTATTGGTATGTCTACGCCGGCATTAAGGGTTTACAAGAAGACTATATTAATGCTGAGTTGTATTGTAAAACAGCGATTGATTGTGATCCATCGCATGCCTTTGCCTATTTTAGGCTGGCAAATGCACTTGATGCACAATATAAACACATTGATGCATTAGCTTGCTTTGACAAAGCACTCGAAGATTTAGCCAATCAAGCCCATGTTTGGAATAATAAGGGCGTTTGTTTAATGTCGCTTAAGAAACCTGACGAAGCTCTAGAATGTTATCGACAAGCTATTTCGCTTGATCCTGCGGTAATTGAGTTTACAACGAATCAAGGTTTGGCTTTGATGGCGCAAAATAAAATTAGTGATGCTATCAGCGAATTTAAAAAAGTGCTTAGTACTAGCCCTAATGATGTAGAGGCAAATTGGAGCTTAGCTAATTGTTACCTGGTTAATGCAGAATACAGTGAGGCCTGGCCGTACTATTCCTATCGATGGCAACGCAATAAGAAAAAACCTAGGTTATATTCGCAAGCTTCGTGGCAAGGTGAAAGTTTAAAAAATAAAATAATTTATATTTATCCAGAACAGGGATATGGTGACTCGATTCAATTTGTTCGTTTTTTGCGTATACTAAAGGAAGCAGGGGCAAGCGTATTATTAGAAGTTGAACGCCCCTTATCGAAATTATTTACTTGTCTGTCTGGTTTCGTTGATCAGTTTATTGATCCTAATGTGGATACTCAATTCGAATTTGATAGCCATTCAAGTATTGCAGACTTAGCGGTTCAGTTAGTTAAGCAAGATGATTCGATTATTGACGCGAAAGGGTATTTATCTTGTTCCACTCAAAACGAAAAACTAATAGCGTCGATAAAAAATAAAAGTAACAAGAGTAAAGCTAAAATAAAAATTGGAGTGGTGTGGGCGGGAAAGTGGTGTGGGCGGGAAACCCAGCACATAAAAACGATTTTAATCGATCAATTGGTTTGGCTGAGTTTCAAGCTGTGTTTGAAAGTAGCGCTATTGACTTCTATAGTTTACAAAAAAAAGAATTATCAGAAGATGAGCTAAATATTTTAAAACACCATAATGTTAAAGATCTATCGCCTTACCTATTTGATTTTGCTGATACGGCATTGGCTCTCACTGAGCTTGATTTGCTCATCAGTGTAGACACATCCGTCGCGCATTTAGCGGGAGCATTAGGTACACCTGTTTGGTTATTATTAGCATTTTCTCCTGATTGGCGCTGGCAATTAGATCGCAGTGATTCACCCTGGTAT
>QIKQ01000151.1 GCA_003233075.1 Gammaproteobacteria bacterium | reverse complement strand
TTTTTCTGTTTATTAATGAGCGTAAGCTAAGTGCTAATTTCATGTCTCAAATCATCAATCAAATGATTTAATCGTTAGAATTAGAGTTAAACAAAATATTTTTACAAACTGTGGGACAGCAGTGTCATCCATGGCCTTTCTAAAAAACCTCCTGAACAAATCGAAATGTGAAAAAAAAGGTTTTGTGTGAAGCAGAGTAAACTCCGTGGTAAAGTGCCTTGCGTGATTGAGGCCTATTCTTCATTTTGTTTGCGCAGCAAACAAAAATACAAACCGAAGGTCAAGTTTGGGTTGTTAATGACGGATTGACGATATTTCGATGTAGAAATTTAGGTCTCCTGGTAACTGACGCTAACATTTTGTAAATTCATTACCAATACACAGTTAGCTAGTCGCGTACTGGGCAAATGATGGTTTAAGTTATAGAATTTGAATTGAGGGTTAAGCTTGGGTTCAGCTAGGCGGTGCTAAACTTCTGCATATTCTATATTTAATTGCCTAAAGGCTTGGAGAATTATTATGAAATTAGCGTCAAACTCGATTAATGTGAGTAAACTTGGTAAATTAAAGGCACTACTGGTGGCCAGCGTATTTTTAGTTGGCTCTAGTTTCGGTATTATAAGCTCCGCCCAGGCGGGTAGCTCACATCACAAAGTCCGTGACACTTTATTAGCACTTGGTGCAATTGCGATTATTTCGAACAATTATAATCGAAGTCATTATAGCAGTCGTGACCATCACAGTAATTATCATGGTGACGTTTACGAGACTCGTACAATATATGTAGATGAATTCCCTCTACACGAAGAGATAGTTTATGATGATTAGTTAATTACTCTATTGAATGAAACCCGATCCAAATTTTCGATATTAGTTGACCGGGTTGATCGAAGTAGCAATTACCCCGCCTGTAGTACTCATTTTATCAATTCGAAAAATAAATGGAGTATTTCTATTACTTATCTTCAGTGTATTGTGCAGCAACGGACGAATTCAGCTTATTAATAAACTACTCTACAGCAAGCTGCGGGGTAATCTGAATCTAGGTTAAACCCAGCTAATAATTGGTCGCTAAAATGGTGAGCCTATTATGGATAAACTGCGCTAGCGGTTGTTTGTATATGAAGATACTACTTGTAGAGCCAGACCAAAAATTTCAGCAAGAATTGCTGACGATATTGATCGCAATAGGAAATGTTGTGACTACGGCTAATTGTGCGGAAGAGGGTTTAGATAAATATCGTACTAGTAAATATGATTTAATATTAAGTTCAAGTACATTGGACAGTGATATAGTTAAGTTTTGTGTCAACATAAAAAATAATGAATCTTCTATTAGTAGCACTCCTTTAGTTATATTAACTTCTCGTCATCATCAATCAGTGGGCGCGCGCTGTTTAATATCTGGCGCAACCGATTTTATTAGTAAAGATCGTCCTGATGAAATTATTAGTTATATTAGTAAAAAGGCAGCTTATCTAAATACACCGAGCTCAATAAGAGGAAAAATATTATATATTGAGGATGAAACTAGTATTGCCTTGCTTACGACTGCGATACTTGAAAAGTATAACATGAAAGTTGATCATTTTAATAATGCCACAAAAGCAATTAGCGCATATAATAAAAATGAGTACGATATGATTATTACGGATATTATTCTACAAGGGGAGATAAACGGCTTGTCTTTGGTAAAGTGTATACGTGGATATGAGGGAAAAAAGGGCAGAATTCCTATTTTAGCGGTGACTGGCTTTGAAGACACTTCTCGTAAAATCGAATTACTGCGCAGTGGCGTTAATGATCTACTAGTTAAGCCGGTAGTAGCAGAAGAGCTAGGTTTGCGGGCTCAAAATTTAATTTCCTCTAAGTTGCTACTTGATGATTTAGAGTACAAGCAAAAACAATTAGAAAATATGGCTTTATCTGATCAGCTAACGCAGCTCTATAATAGGCATTATTTGTTTGATGTTGCTCCAAAGCGAATTAAGGAGGCTCTAAGGCATAAATTCGATATTAGCTTACTAATGATTGACCTCGATTTTTTCAAAAAAATAAATGATAAGCAAGGGCATATAACGGGCGATATAGTGTTGCAGGAAGTATCAATATTAATCAAAGAGAGCTGCAGGGAAGAGGACATCGCTGCTCGTTTTGGTGGAGAAGAATTTGTAGTACTGCTTGCTCATTGTGATTTTAGCCATGCCTATGCAAAAGCGGAGCGATTACGATTGGAAATAGAAGAATTACGTCCATCGGGGTTGCGCGTAACAGCCAGCATTGGCATTGCGACTTTGGATATTAACGGTGAGGTTGATTTTGAAATGCTATTTGAGCAAGCTGATAAGGCGGCCTATGTTGCGAAAGAATCCGGTCGAAACCAGGTATCACCAAAATTAGACAATATTAAATCCACTAACTCGTCTAAAGTCGCTTAGTAATTCTATTTATCATGTATTTTTTTCTTTAGCTTGTTGTATGATTCGTTTAATTGAAAAAAGTGTCGCTAGAATTATTTCAATTGTCACGGGTTTAACGAGCACACTATCACCGCCGGCCTGAATAGCATTAAGTTTATTGCTCTCATCATCTAATGAGGTAATAAATACAATAGGTGTGTAATTAGCATTAAACTCTCGACGGATTAAACGTGCTATTTCGATACCACTCGCGCCAGGCAAACTAATTTCCGATAAAATAAAATCAAAGCGTGATGAGCTTAGTACTTCAAAGGCATCGTCCGCACGATCTGCAATATTAATGTCATGCTTTGCGTTAATTAAAGCCTCTGATAACCATTTTGAAAAATACTCATCATCGCTAATGAGTAATATTTTCGATGGCGATAAATCAGTAAATTCGCTTTTACTAATATTTTCAGTATTGGCACTGTTTAGCTGCTGTAATTCACTTAAGCATCGTTCTGATGCGATTCGAACACCCAAAAAGCAACTCCATATTCGATCTATTTGTTTTTTTACAAATTTACCTTTGTTTTTGCTGTTGAATTCTATTATAAAATTTTCGAGTTCTCGGGCTTTAAGGCAAACTTCAGGTAAGCCAAAGGTGCCAGATGAACCAATTAAGCTGTGCACCAACCTTAATAGTTCTTTTGTGGTGTTTTCCTGACTTTTACATTTTAAAAGATTACTTATATATTGTTCGATTTCAGCAAGTTTGCTTGGCAGGTTTTTTCGATACTGGCTAGTAATATCATCAATTTTAAGTTGGGCATTAGATTTGAACATAGCTGGTGAATCCACGTTATTTTATTATACGATCCAAACCATATCGGCTTGAGAGACGTGAACTTTATGACTACATTAACTAATTTGTGGGTTTCCAGTGTTAAGCCTCAAACGAGCAGGCTTAACGGCGGATGCATAAACTTAGCTAGCCCGCATTTCTCACAGCCCATCTGCTACGACGGCCCAATCGCACACTCTGACTGGATTTCACTCGGTCGAAAGGCTCGACATAGTG
>QIKQ01000343.1 GCA_003233075.1 Gammaproteobacteria bacterium | reverse complement strand
CAATCTCCTTAATTCAATGATTTACGTTAGGAGATTGCTTCAGCTGCTTTCGCAGCTTCGCAACGACGGGCAAGGTTGAATGCGACCTGATCGCTCGATAACCGCTACACATCGCAACAGAATATTTGTGAGACAACAGTGAAGCATGCCTTGTCTCTACGATCTTCAATTCATTTTATTATTAATTATCCGCTTACAAAACTACAAGATCATCTCGATGAATCAATTCTGGCTCATCGATATAACCTAATATTGATTCAATTGCTTTAGTCGCTTGGCCCATGATTCGCTCGCTTTCATGATTATTGTAATTCACTAAACCACGTGCGATTTCCTTGCCTGATTGAGAAACACAAGCCACAAGGTCGCCACGCTGAAAATTACCTTCAACTGCTGACACACCAACAGGCAACAAGCTTTTCCCCTTTTTTTTTAATACATCAATAGCACCGTCATCAATGATCAATTTACCTTTGACTTGTAATTGACCTGCCAACCATTGCTTGCGTGCTGCCATGGGTTTTCTGTCAGGCGTGAGCAAGGTTCCAATGCTATCGCCTTGAGCAATTTTTTGCAGTACTAGCTCATCATGACCCGAAGCTATCACAGTCATGGTGCCTGATCGCGCCGCGCGTCGAGCCGCTTGCACCTTAGTAATCATACCGCCACGGCCGAATTTACCTGCGGTATCGCCTGCCATATTGTCTAAATCGGGATCATTGGCATTTGCACAAGTTATTAACTGCGCATCCTTGTTTACACGAGGATCTTTGTCGAATAAACCGGATTGGTCAGTCAGGATTATTAATAAATCAGCTTCAATAATATTGGCAACCATTGCTGCAAGATTATCATTATCACCAAATCGAATTTCGTCGGTCGCAATGGTGTCATTTTCATTAATTACTGGCAGTACTCCATATCGTAATAAAGTACGCAAAGTGCTTTTTGCATTTAAGTACTGCTGGCGATTCTTAACATTATCGTGCGTCAGCAAAATTTGTGCAGTTTTAATATCGTGTTTTTGAAAACTCGATTCGTACGCTTGTATCAACCCCATTTGACCAACAGCCGCGGCAGCTTGTAGCTCATGCAGTGCATTGGGGCGCTGTTTCCACTCTAATCGACGCATGCCTTCAGCCACAGAGCCAGATGAAACTAATACCAATTCCTTACCAAGCGCCTTTAGCTCGCTTAGTTGATCAGCCCATTGTTTAATAGCAGTTAAATTTAACGACTTACCATTATCCGTCACCAGGGAACTACCCACTTTGATGACCCAACGTTTGGTTTCTGTTAAATCTTTTGCACTAAAATTTAGTTTTTCGCTCATTAATTATGTTTCGGTCTCATTGTCCGCATCAGCTGAAGTTTTTTTATCGGCTTTTTTAACTTTCTCTAAATATTCCATAATCGCATAACTTAACGCTTGTGTACCATCGCTTTTAATTGCCGAGACCTTAAAGATTGGTCCTTGCCAATCTAAATCCTTTGTTATCTGCTGACATTTTGCCTCCGCTTCATCGGCAGGCAGCAAATCGAGTTTATTTAGCACCAACCAACGAGGTTGACTTGCCAGCTCTGCACTGTATTTTTTTAATTCACCAACAATTTGAATTGCTGTCTCAACTGGATCGCTACCATCAAACGGAACAATATCGACAATATGTAATAAGATTCGAGTCCGCGCTAAATGTTTTAGGAATTGAATGCCTAAACCCGCACCATCAGCCGCACCTTCGATTAAACCCGGAATATCGGCCATCACAAAACTACGATTAGCATCGACTCGCACGACTCCCAGGTTAGGGAACAAGGTTGTAAAGGGATAGTCTGCGACTTTCGGCTTCGCTGCTGAAACCGCCCGAATCAAAGTCGATTTACCTGCATTGGGCATTCCCAATAATCCCACATCCGCAAGCAATTTCAGCTCTAGATTTAGAGTGCGCGCTTCACCTAAGGTACCTTTAGTAAATTGCCGAGGTGCCCGATTGGTACTGGACTTGTATCTTAAATTTCCCAAACCGTGAAAACCGCACTTAGCGACGAGCAAGGTTTGACTATTTTTAGTTAAATCACCCATGACTTCATCGGTCTCTTGATCTTTAACCACCGTTCCCAAAGGAACATCAATGTAAAGATCCCCGCCTGATTTCCCCGTGCAATTACCACCTCGACCTTGCTCACCGTCTTCCGCTTTGTAAGAAGTTTGATAGCGGAAATCGATCAGCGTATTTATTTGATCATTTGCTTGTAAATAGACACTGCCACCATCACCACCGTCACCGCCGTCAGGCCCGCCTTTAGGCAAATTTTTCGCGCGCAAAAAAGAAGCTGAGCCATTACCTCCTTTGCCAGCTTTGATTTTTATTGTAGATTCATCTATGAATTTCATCTAATCGTCATTGCGAACTTGCGTAGCAAGCGAAGCAATCTCCTTAATACAATTCACATGGTGAATAGGATTTGTACATTTAGCTGCAATGTTTACCGACCAAACACCTGCAACTACTTGCAAAGGTGCAAAGGTGCCGTGTCTACGATTTGTTGATGTTTTTACAAATAGATATGACATGGAATTATTTGTAAAAACATCAACAAATCGTAGACACGGCACCTAAGGTAAGCAAATCGTAGACACGGCACCTAAGCAAATCGTAGACACGGCACCCTAAGCAAATCGTAGACACGGCACCCTAAGCCAATAAAAAACCCCGTGCTACGACGGGGTCTTTTAATTCTTTGTGTTCTTAAAACTAAGCCGCCGCGTCAACTCGTACGTAAGTGCGTTTTTTCGGGCCCTTAATTTCAAATACAATTTTACCCGCTGCTTTCGCAAACAAAGTATGGTCACGACCAATACCAACGTTTTCACCTGCATGGTATCTTGTACCGCGTTGGCGAAGAATAATGTTGCCTGGATTAACTTGCTGGCCACCAAACTTTTTTACACCTAATCGCTTCGATACCGAATCACGACCGTTTCGGGTAGAACCACCTGCTTTCTTATGTGCCATCTGCTTAGCTCCCTAACCTTTAATGCCAGTAATTTCAATTTCAGTATAATACTGACGATGACCGGTTCGCTTGTCGAAATGTTTACGACGTTTGAATTTGATTATTTCAATTTTTTTGTGGCGGCCTTGAGACTTAACAGTCGCAGTTACCTTCCCACCACTCACTTCTGGAGTACCAATTTTTACAGTATCGCCATCGCCAATCATGAGTACATTATCAAACTCAACTTTTGAGCCTTCTTCTGCCTCAAGTTTCTCAATTTTGACGGTCTCGCCTTCTGTAACTCGATATTGCTTTCCGCCAGTTTTTATTACGGCATACATGTCATAAACTCCAAAAATATGCAATTGTTTGAAAGATCGCGAATTTTAGCTGCTCTTGAGCGATTCGTCAATGAAATTGAACTATTTTGGTCTAGCCCGCTTTTCTCACAGCACTTCGTAGCGAGACGGTTTATCAGAACTCGCAGCGAGTTCGGTGTATCCTTAATGAAGCCCGCAGGGA
>QIKQ01000216.1 GCA_003233075.1 Gammaproteobacteria bacterium | reverse complement strand
AATATGTCCGCCGGTTCGCAAGTCAATAATTCACCATCGGCACGGACTTCGTAGGTTTCTGAGTTTACTTCAATCTTGGGGCAATAATTATTATGGATCATATCCTTTTTAGTTACCGTGCGAGTGTTGCGTACCGCCACCAAACGTTTTCTTAAACTAAGCTGGGTCGACAAGCCAGCTCTAATCGCGGCTTGCGAAGTAAATGTCACGCTGGTCGCGTGACGCGCACCGCCATAAGCGCCAAACATTTTTCGGTAATGCACAGGCTGGGGAGTCGGAATAGAGGCGTTCGGGTCGCCCATCGGTGCGGCCACAATAAATCCACCCTTTATAATTAAAGATGGCTTGGCAGCAAAAAACGCAGGTCGCCAAAGCACTATATCGGCTAGCTTACCATTCTCAATTGAACCCACTTCATGTGCGATGCCATGTGCCAATGCTGGATTAATAGTGTATTTTGCGATATATCTTTTCGCTCTTAAATTATCCGCATCGGTCTTTTCATTGGGCAATAAACCACGCTGAACTTTCATTTTATGTGCTGTTTGCCAAGTTCGGCAAATCACCTCACCAACTCTTCCCATCGCTTGAGAATCAGACGCGATCATGCTGAATGCACCTAAATCATGCAGTATGTCTTCAGCAGCAATAGTCTCTCGACGAATTCGTGATTCAGCGAACGCCACGTCTTCCGGAATCTTAGCGTCCAAATGATGGCAAACCATAAGCATATCCAAATGTTCATCTATGGTATTGACGGTATAGGGTCGAGTGGGATTGGTACTCGAAGGCAGTACATTGTTTTCACCACAGGCTTTAATAATATCGGGCGCATGACCACCCCCTGCGCCTTCGGTGTGATAGGTGTGAATAGTTCGACCTTTAAACGCAGCCAATGTGTTTTCAACGAATCCTGATTCGTTTAGAGTATCGGTATGAATTGCTACTTGCACGTCATGCTCTTCTGCAACTTCTAAGCAGTTATCGATCGCTGCTGGCGTTGTACCCCAATCTTCATGCAATTTTAATCCGAGCGCACCTGCCTGGACTTGCTCAACTAATGAAACTGGTAAACTTGAATTACCCTTTCCTAAATACCCCAAGTTCATAGGAAAATCTTCGGCAGCTTGCAACATTCGATGTATATTCCAAGGACCTGGTGTACAAGTTGTCGCTTTCGTTCCAGTTGCTGGACCCGTGCCACCACCAATCATGGTCGTTATGCCTGACATCAGTGCTTCTTCTATTTGCTGCGGGCAAATAAAATGAATATGTGCATCTATGCCTCCCGCTGTCGCAATTAAGCCCTCGCCCGCGATGACTTCCGTACCTGCTCCAATGACTATGTTTACATTGGATTGCACATCAGGGTTGCCCGCTTTACCAATACCGATTATTCGGCCTTGTTTAATGCCGATATCGGCTTTAACAATTCCCCAATGGTCTAGTATTAAAGCGTTAGTAATAACTGTGTCAACCACTTCATCTGAAGTCAGTTGACTTTGACCCATGCCATCTCGAATAACTTTACCACCGCCAAATTTTACTTCATCACCGTATTCGGTAAAATCTTTTTCGACTTCAATTATAATTTCAGTATCAGCTAATCTAACTTTATCGCCTACAGTAGGACCATACATGTCGGCGTAGGCTTTTCTAGATATCGTGCTGGCCATATTTTCTCCTGTAGTTAGGTGCTAAGGTGCCGTGTCTACGAACTAAGGTGCCTTAATAATCTAGGTTAATCTAGCTCGCCCATGATCTTCGCATTAAAGCCATAAACTTTTCGTAAGCCCGCATATTCAACTAGTTCGATATCACGATTTTGGCCAGGTTCGAATCGAATCGCTGTACCTGCCGCAATGTTTAATCGATAACCTTTGCTCTTTTCGCGATCAAATTGAAGCGCTTCATTCGTTTCATAAAAGTGATAATGTGAACCGACTTGAATGGGACGATCTCCCGAATTTGCAACGCTTAAACTCAGCGTTTTTTTACCTGCATTTAAAACTATGTCTTCGTCTAATAAAATGTATTCGCCGGGAATCATTTTTTTAGTCCTCTCAGTTTATTTTGATGTAGCCTCATTGAATCGGAGTATGCACTGTTACTAGCTTAGTACCATCGGGAAAAGTTGCTTCAACTTGAACGTCGTGAATCAACTCTGCTATTCCATCCATGACGTCATCGCTTGAAAGCAAGGTTGTACCATAAGACATCAGTTCGGCAACTGTTTTGCCTTCTCTTGCGCCTTCAAGTATTGCGGCCGATATATAAGCGATCGCTTCAGGGTAATTGAGCTTAAGGCCTTTTGCTTTTCGGCGCTCCGCTAGCAAACCAGCAGTAAACAACATTAATTTATCTTTTTCGCGAGGCGAAAGCTCCATTAAATTCTCTCCGCATTATTTATTTAATATCTATGTCATAACTTATCAAACTCTGCAAACAGTTAATAGTATTTACTGCTGCGATTAGCATAGATTTTAAACAATAAGGGATAGAACTTAGGTACTCTTTGCTTAGTTAAATTTAAGTATGCCAAATTCTAGGTTCGCAAGCTGTACAGTTTGTAACATGAGGCCTTATTATTGACCAAACCTGTCGGAAAAGCTGTTGTACATGCCGAATATCTGCTCCTAAAAATCGACACACTAACTCCGATCCTTTTAAGGTATAGCTGAATAGTTTTCCCTCAGCTGTCAAGCCAGATATTTCCTCAAGTAATAATTTGTACTCAGTTGTTTTAACTGGAGTAATTATAAAAGTACCAAACACTGGATTTCCTTGGAAACCAATTAGCGCTTCATAGAGTCCCTGGTTACTTGATAACTTATTTCTTTCTATAAAAATTAATTTCTTTTCCCTGTATATCTGTATTGATTGTTTGTATTCACCTCGTTCAAATACTTCGTCGCTGGCAGTTCTGCCTAGACAAACCATTTCCCAGAAAAACAATTGGCTAGTTTCAGCAAGATAAATATTTGATTGTTGATTTATATTTGCGCCATTAAAAACAATACTTTCTTGTGGCAACCATTCCAAGCAAGCATCATTAGCCAGTGTAAAATTTTGTATCAATTTTGACTCGGGGCCCTTAGACAAATAAAATTTCGTCGCAGCCGGTGTCGTTATTAATACTTGGCTGTTTTTTTCGAGTTCAACGTCTAATTCAATACGGTCACCGCCCACAATGCCGCCTGGCGGGTGTATTAAATAAGTATGACACACTGATTTTTCGGGATAAAAAGATTTTTGCACCACAAGTGGACCAAGGTGCCGGCGAAAACTTAAAAGAGTTTTACGCTCAGTTGTTTTGTATTTTAATTTTAGCTGCGCCAGCCAATTAGAATTTTTAGTAATCACAGTCATGGCTTGAGATTACTCTTGAAATAGACCGCAGGTCAAGTATTGAGGAATAGGTAGCCTGCAGGAGCTTGCGCAGGAAATATATTGAAGTTAAATTGATTTCCTGTACTCAACGATTTTCAATCGCTTCCTACAGGCTACGGTTTTTCAAAGGTATTGTAGG
>QIKQ01000230.1 GCA_003233075.1 Gammaproteobacteria bacterium | reverse complement strand
GGGCGACCGAAGGGGGATAATTCCATTCTCCCCCTTTGGAAACCCCCAATGGGTTGTGCCCGCAGCAAGCTGCGGGGTAAGCTGAATTTAATAATATTAACATCAAACCGTAAAGTCTAATAGCCCGGAAGAAACTCTGATCGTTAAATTGTAGCCTGCAAGTCAATGCCATTAACTTAAGGATTCCTCATTTTTTTGTAGCCCGTAAGTAGTTGCCGTAAGCGACGAAATGCGGGGAATCTCATCTCTTTCCCGCACTGCGCTCTCCTTGATCGCTACTGACTGGCTACCGAGCTACAATTTCGTAATGACCGATTACGCTATCGCTTGACAGGGCAATTCCTATGATGCTAAACATGCCTAAAGTTAACCCTAGGATGATAGCAAGCATGCTACTAACAGGTTTTGATTGTGCTTTTGTAGCTGTAATTGAAGTCATGATGCTCCCCTACTCACTGTTTGCTTGCTTATGATAGTGAGTCGGACTGTATTGCATTTGGGTTCAATTGAAATGAAATTACTATTATTTTTTAACTACTTGATTTCTGACGTATTTTGGCAATGCTTGCGAGGCAGACACTGCTTTTCCAGCGAGATACTCTGATTTTGCAATTTTTGCTACTTGGCTGGCGTGCGGAAATTGATTGCTAAGCCAACGCATCTGCTTCGATTGTCGATTATCTAAGGTTTTTGCATCTAACACTTTTTCGTAAGTATCAAATCCTGATCCAACTCCAATCCAATCGACTTGGGATGAATTTAATTTTAATAATTCAGGCTTACAAACTTGTTCTTCAACTTGATATTGCATGAGACCATTAGCATCTAATTGATAATAGGCCCAATAAATTTCTTGCATTCGTGCGTCTATCGCACTTAAGCAATTTTCTATTTTTGTTTCTCCATACGCGGCTTGAGCTAACGCGGTTAAACTTGAAACTGCAACTGCCGGTCGATCAATCGAAAACGCGATGCCTTGAATCACTGAAGTCGCCAACCGCACACCAGTAAAAGCACCGGGGCCGCAACCAAAAGCAAGACACTCAATCTGCTGTAACTTAAGTTCCGCTTCCGCCAAAAGCTCATCTATCATTGGTAAAATTAACTGACTGTGCTGCCGAGGAGCTATCTCAAACCGAGATATCACATTATTATTATCTAATAGCGCAGCAGAACAAGCCTCTGTAGAAGTTTCAATTGCTAATATTTTCATCTTTTTATTTTCATAATATTCAAATCACTTATTCCTCAAGTGACTCGCTAACGGTACTCTCTTCACTCTCAACTTTTCTCGTCGAATCATCCAACTGAGATAAAAACTCAATAGCTTCTTGTTCAGAGTTAGTTCTCTTCATATCTGGTAGGCTGTCTAAGAATTTCTTGCCATAGGGTTTAGTACTGATACGCGGATCACACAATACCATTAATCCGTAATCTTGATAATCACGAATCAGGCGGCCAACCCCTTGCTTTAAGTTAATAATCGCATCGGGTAACTGAAAACTCATAAATGGATTTTGACCTTTGCTTCGACAAAATTCTATTTTTGCCTGAACCAGCGGATCACCTGGCGAGGCAAAAGGAAGTTTATCAATAACGACACAAGACAAGGCTTGGCCGCGCACATCAACCCCTTGCCAAAAACTACTAGTCCCCAACAAGATTGCATTACCTATCTCCTGAAAACGAAATAATAGGTCGGATCGCGGAGAATCACCTTGGACTAGCAAGGGTCGATTGAGTCTAGGCCTAATTCTTTCCGCTGCAAATTGTAACGCTTTGTGGCTAGTGAATAAAATAAACAAACCACCACGACAGTGTTTTGCTAATTGCTCACTAAGATCAATAACTGCGGAAGTATAATCAGCTGTATTGGGCGCAGGCATATTCGGTGGTAAGTACAATAATGCTTGATTTTGATAGTCAAATGGACTATCAATGATTGCTGTTTTATCTGGCTTTATGCCCAGCCGATCACTAAAATGTTGAAATGAATCGCCAATCGCTAATGTAGCTGAGGTGTAAATCCAAGTTGATTGATAGATTTCAGTTTTACTTAAATACTCCTCTGAAATATCGATCGGACTAATATTCCAACTAAAACCACTTTGAGTTCGCTCTAGCCAAGCCACTGAATCAAATTGCAGTTCACACTCGTCCACCGGATTGCTGCTATTTTTTATACTTTCGATTAGCTTTTCAATTTGACTAATTAATCCATAACAACGGCTTGAACAATTATCGATCGTTTTACTTGGACTTTCAATTGACACTAGAAAATCGCGCAGCTTTTCCAGTAAGCTATTTAAACTTTCTAAACTTTCAACTATGCGTGGCAAATTTTTTATTTCAGAACTAAGAAAACGTCCGACCCTATTAGGCAAAGATAGATAGTGATCAGCAAGTGTTTTCTTTATATCAATCAGCAGTTGTTGCTTTGGATCTTTACTACTTTTATCAAGTGAGGCTTTTTCACCACGGTACTGCAAGGCTAGTAATTCAATAATTCGGAACTCACTCTCAACGTCTTCTACTAGCTCTCTTATTTGTTTTTGATTAATAGAATGTCCAAAAAAATGCGTAGCAACGTCTGGTAATTGGTGCGCCTCATCAACGATAATCGCATTTGCTTTTGGCAGTAATTCAGCAAATCCAGATTCTTTTAGTAACAAGTCTGCCATCAGTAAATGATGGTTTATAACCAAGACATCAGCCGTTTGCGCATCTCGTCGCGCCTTTAATAAAAAGCAGTCGTCATAGTCACTGCATTGTTGACCTAAACAATTTTCAACAGTGGAAGTGACGTGGGGCCAAACATCGGATTTTTCACTAATTTGATTTAATTCAACGGTATCCCCTGATTGCGTTCGTTGCGACCAATCATGAACTTCTTCAATCTCGTTGACTAAATATGGGTGTAAATTTGCGCCAGACTGACGTGCTGTGCGCAGTCGATAGAGACACAAATAATTAGCACGACCTTTTAATAAAGCTAAGCTGGCAGGAATTTTTAGCGCTTTTTTAACTAAAGGTAAATCACGTAGGAACAATTGTTCTTGAAGTGTTTTAGTTCCAGTCGAAACGATAATTTTCAAACCAGAAAGTAAAGCCGGTACCAAATAAGCAAAAGTTTTGCCAATGCCCGTGCCTGCTTCTATCACAATTGAATGCTGTTCGGCAATATGCTCGTCTATAATTGCTGCCATTTTCTGCTGGCTAGGGCGAACAGCAAAGTTTTTAATTTGTTTGGCCAGCGCACCATCAGGTCCAAGGGCATTAAAAGCAGTCATTCCATCTCAAAGTGTTGCAACTATTCGGGCTAGTTTACACCAAATTATCCCTGCTAGGTAAGCATTCATAATGGTTTTTTATGCCCGCGCGAAGGGTGCATATAAATGTGAGCAGCCTAAACAATTAGCCTTTGGCAAAGCAATCTTCCTAATTATATGACGCTAGCCCGCTTTTCTCACAGCACTTCGTAGCGAGACGGTTCAAGGGTATGCTATGACACGTTTTCACGACCGAGAAGTGCGCAGGCATA
>QIKQ01000372.1 GCA_003233075.1 Gammaproteobacteria bacterium | reverse complement strand
TGATCACCGATCACACCGAAGCAATCTCCTTATCAATGATTTACGTTAGGAGATTGCTTCAGCTGCTTTCGCAGCTTCGCAACGACGGGGATGGTTGAATGCGACCTGATCGCTTGATAACTGCTACACATCGCAACAAAATATTTGTGGGACAGCAGTGAGGCGCGCCTTGTCTTCACAGATCGAAATAGTGAGATCAAGTTGATTTGCGCGTTGGATCTATTAAGTTTTCTAATGGCTGTGGTCTAGAGATAGCGTAACCTTGGCCGTAATCTACACCAATATCTCGAAGTATTTTGATTAAGTTATCATTTTCAACGTATTCTGCTATTGTTTTTACATTCATCACTTTGCCAAGTCGATTAATAATTTTCAACATTTCCAAGTCTTTGTTGTTTTCGAGAATATTTCTAACGAAGCTACCGTCAATTTTTAAGTAATTCACAGGTAAACATTTTAAATAGGCAATAGAGCTGAGACCACTTCCAAAGTCATCTAATGCGAACTCACAACCTATGGCCTGTAATTGAGTAATAAAATTGGTCGCCATTTCGAAGTTAGTTATTGCGGCAGTTTCGGTGATTTCGAAACAGATGTTTGCCGGTTTTAGAGAACAATGATCGTTGATTTCAGTAATTAAAAATGACAAAAATGATTCATCATTTATACTTTTCGCTGAAAGATTAATATTGATGTGAAATTCATCGCGAATATTTAGATTATTAAAGGTGGATAGCGTCTTGCTTATTATTTCTTTATCCAATATTGGCATTAAATCATAGCGTTCAGCTGCGGCAACAAAATTTGCAGGAGATATTAATTGATTGCCGTCGCGCATACGAGCTAAAATTTCTATGCGTGGTTTAAGTTTACCATTAAGCTGAAGAGGAATGATGGCTTGGCCATACAATACAATGTTATGGTTATCAAGCGCAAATTGAATTCGACTAATCCAGCGCATTTCATCTCGCAGTTTTACCAGCTTTTCATCTCGATTTGTTGCAGAGTAAGTTCTATTTCGACCAGATTCTTTAGCGAAAAAGCAGGCGGTGTCAGCAAAGGAAAGCAAATTTATAGGATCTTTTGAATCCTGATTAATTGGCACAAGGCCGATACTGACGGCAAGTGAGAAGACTTGATCTTGCCAGCGAAAACGAAATTCCTTTAGCTCCGAATGTATTTTACTCGAAAATTCATTTGCTTTTCTAATTGAATGATTTAGCAATAATATGCCAAATTCATCACTGCTATATCTTGCGAGTATAGCGTGAAGAGGTAATATACTGCTTAACAACAGGGTTATTTTCCTGAGAAGTTCATCACCAGCAAGATGTCCGCAGAGGTCATTGACTACTTTGAACTGATCAATGTCGAGATGTAGCAGAGCATGTTCTTGTTCCTCGGATTTTGGTTTATTCAATAATTGAGTTAATTTTTGTTCAAACTCATGTCGATTAACTAGGCCTGTCAAAGTATCGTGACTCGCTTGCCAGGCTATTTTTTGAGCTGCATTTCGTCTTTCGGTTAAATCGCGTAGCACTATTACTAAGCCGGATTTTTTTCCAAGGTTTTTCCCGTGTTCAGTGTTTAGGCGGGAGACGGCGAATTCAATATCGATATTCATTCGATCTTTTCGTTTTAAACACGCGGCTTGATACAGAGAGCTGTCACTTCTGCCATTTTTAGATTCAGGGATGTGATCGTAAATTAAAAGAGGCTGGACTTGGGAAGCATCCATTAGTGATAATATAATATGGGCCGCCTGCCCGATTGCATCCGCGCGGCTCCAAGCCGTAATTTGCTCGGCAGCTGCATTCATAAAACATATTAGCCCTTGTGGATTGGTAACTATTACCGCGTCAGAAATAGAATTAAGTGTAAGTTCTGATCGAGATTTAACCGAGGCAAGTTGGTTTTCAATTTCTTGTTGCCGAGTTTCATTGTGGATAATAATCAAGAATTTATTATTATTAATGTCACCTAAACGATTAACCGAAACTAAGGCGGGAAATCGTTTATTAAACTTATCAACTCCAATTAGGGGCAGCTCGTAAATGCGTTCATTAAAATCTTTTTTTAAATCAATTGGCTGATTGCCAGGTTTTTCCAGCAGACTTTGAATTAATGAGCCTTTGATTTCTTGATTGGAATAGGAAAAATTGCTTTCAGCAACTGAATTGCAATGTTTAATTCGTCCTCGGTCATCGATTATAAATAGGCAGTCGAAGCTGAGATCGAAAATGGCTTGATTCAAAGTATGAGAATGTGATGAATCAGAATTTAGGTTTTTAATTTCGTTGCTTTGTTTAGCAATTAGTCGCTCGTATTTCACCAATTGCATAGAGTCATAGATTTCAATTAAGCAATATTTTTGAGTCGGGGATTTTTGAATCGGTTTAAGAGCTACGGAATGTTCAATTTTAGTGAGATGATTAGCGAGCGTAAGTGGAAACAAATTATTATGTAAGTGATGAGAAAGAAATGAGCTTCGTGTATTTTTAAATGCTTGATCAATGGCAGATTTAATTCGGCCGCTTACCAATACTGGATATAATTCAAGTAAGTTCAGTCCCAATACTTGGTTTTTAGTATGCCCAATGTGTTGTTCTATCCACTGGTTCCAAAATATAATTTTATAATTTTCATTTATTAATATAAGGCCAATATCGCATTGCTCAATTAATTCCAAACCGATGTCCGAAACTTGTGCTTCGTAGGAGAATTGAGCTAGTAAATTTTCATTACGCATGTTTATTAATTTTTCTATATTTAGTTATTCTGTTAATTTCGATCAAAAAGAGAAACGATGCTATGCTCTTCTATTGGCTTGCTAAGGTAATTAATTCCCAAGGATTTAGCTTTGCTGCAAATTGCTTCTTCATGCCCCATGCTTAAAATCGAGATAATAGCGTCGGGGTAATTCAGTTTAAGTTGATGAATAAGATCAAAGCCGTTCATGCCGGGCATGTCGTAATCAATAATCATCCAGTCAAATGTGTTGGTTTTGCTTTTATTTATTGCGTCGATACCATTTTCAGCTTCAATTACCTGTATATTTGGAAAAGTTGAGTTAATGATTGCGCGAACGACGGTTCTTGCAAATTTGTTATTATCAACCACTAAAACAGTCTCGCAAGTCATTGTGACATGGCCTTAATTCATTTAGATAAACTACCCCGCCGCAAGCGGACGGGGTAGTTTTTCCTAATAGGTTTCGCTCCGCGCGAAGTGAATTCGCACGGGCGACTCCAATTTATATCGGGGGGATAACTCCATTCTCCCCCTTTGGAAATCCCCAATGGCTTGTGCCCGCAGCAAGCTGCGGGCACAAGCTGAATCTATTGCTTATTCTTTACTAAAAATGAAGAAGCGAAATCATCTCCATCTATCTCTGTAGCGCGCTTTTTTGCTTTTGCTTAAATTTTTTAGCAATGACATTAGATTTGGTAGTTGAATGGGCTAACCTACTGTGTCTTTGCAGGGCTAGCCCGCATTTCTCACTAAAGAATTGAAAAAGGCTGCGATTCATGACATAACAGTTGTGCGATCAACCAGTTAAGTCAACAGGAAAAGC
>QIKQ01000027.1 GCA_003233075.1 Gammaproteobacteria bacterium | reverse complement strand
TTATTTACTTTACCTTCAATGATTCAACATATTGAGTTACTTCTTTTTGACTAACAAAGCTACCGGATTTTTCGTATTCACCCCACCTTGAAAATGTTTGGACTACATGAGCAGGGTTATTTTTATATAACTCAATTTCCTGTTTTAAAAAATTACTAGCAAGTTCGTCAATAGATTGATTTGTTTCTTTTGCAAATATTTCAAGTTCTTTTTCCAGTGCTGGATTGTTTATATGTATGGTCATGCTAATTACCTTACTTTAGGTTTTAGATGTTTTGGTTTATTGTCAATATTAAATATCTTATATTAACTATAACGGTAAAGTACTAATAAACTTATAAAAATGTAAATTGATGCGATTAAAAATAGGGTTGCTTTATGAGGTATTATGCATAATTAAACTAGACAAATCCTCGACTACAGTAGTGCATTGTTATGCTTAGTGGCGCAAATAGAGCAAAGGGCATCGTATTTAGCCTGCGTAAAACAATAAGTTATATGCAATGGTGAGGCTTTGAACCAAAGTGTCGGGAGTTCGAAAAGGAGAAGGTGTCACCCATTAGCGAACTCCTGTCAACAGGCAATAGCAACTTTGTTGCAAGCCCAATATTAAAAGGTGCCGCATCCCCACTGCTGTCCCATAGTTTGGATCAAATAGGAAAACTTGACCTTAATGCTTGAACGCAAATCCACCCCGGCTCTGAAGAGCCGGGCTACAGCAGAGATTGATTATCGTTCTTACGCGATCAACTGTGGGACAGCAGTGAGACAATCGCGATCACTACATTCTAATTAGCGGGCCATAATTACTATGTCATAACGAGCGAGTGCAACGAAGAGCTCGATTGTACTTAGTTGATATTCAGTTTATGATCTGCTTGAAGCTTATTTAATTGGATAAAAATTATGCGATGCGTATCAATTTTATTAGTCCTTTTTTTTTACGGCGCACAGCTTAATGCGGCTCCCTGTCCTTCAAGTGATATAAATAACATATGGGGTCAAGACGCCGTGCAAGCTGCACTGGATGATATGTGGTTAAATTCCTTAGAAGGTACAGGCAATGAAAGAGAGATGGGTGCCTTCGTCAATGTCTGTGTAAATTCTCCCGGCAATTTTACTATTCAAGTTGATACAATCCCCGGTGCTGTTGCACATGTTGATATGCCTGCAGTGCCAAATTCGATGGTTTGCCATACGGTTGCGTGGATGCATACCCATCCCGGACCAGAGATTGGAAGTCCGGGAGAGGATGGTTACGCTAATAATGAAGCCTCTACAGCAGACAGAAATTATTCACGTCGATACAACCTGCCCGGAATAATCCGCTTCGGAACCGGAAACGACCCAAATAACCCAGATCGAGTTCAAGATTTCGTACATAATGGTGATCGAGGCAGTAGAGGCTATGCAGATTTTTGCAGTAGACATGCGGCTCGAGTTGCGCCGGATTTAAGCGAAAATCCCTGTTTCTATGCTCGGGGAGATGCTTTTAGGTTATGTCGAAGAGGCCGGGCATACGGCGAGCCGCATTTAAAAACATTCGATGGTTTAAGTTATGACTTACAAACAGTAGGAGAATTTATTGCGGCAAAATCAACGGTAGATAATTTTGAAGTACAGATGCGTATGAAGGCATATAAAAATTCAAAATTGGTGAGTGCAAATTCTGCTGTTGCGATGAATGTCGCGGGTCAGAAGGTCGGCTTTTATGATCCGAGTCAGTTAAGAATAGTCATTAATGGTAAAACGCACAAACATATAAATCCGATAACAAGGTTGAAGGGTGGGGGAAAGATTATCAAGCTTTCACGAAATAAATACCTTGTTGTTTGGCCTGACAAGACGACGGTTAAGTTAGTGGTCGTTAGCAAGTCTCTAATTGACGTACAAATTGCACTCAATAAAAAACGGCACGGCAAGGTAGTTGGTTTACTCGGAAACGCAGACGGCAAGAAGTTGAATGACCTAAGCAGACGAGATGGCAAATTGATTGATATTGGTAGATCAAGAACCAGCAAAAATAAAGCTTTGTATGGTCAACTCGCGCCAAGTTGGCGAATAAAACAATCTGAATCATTATTTACTTATAAAACGGGAGAAAACACAAAAACATTAACTGATCTGAATTTCCCCCGTAGTTATACTGATATATCTAAGTTGGATCAAGCAAAGGTTGCCGTCGCAAAAAAATTGTGTCGATCTTCTGGACTTAAAATTGAAACTCAAATTAACAATTGCGCTTACGATATTGTAGTGACCGGAGACAAACGTTTAGCGATGTCGACTGTCAATAATTATTTGAATAAACCAGTACGACCATTCTTAAAATATACTAATTCTGATAATCGAATTCTTGAATTCAAGAACAAAATAGCATCTGGTTTTATTCCGAATTTAATTAATGGCAGAAAACAGTTTACGATTGAGATGTGGTTTTATTATTTAGATGCAAAAACTTGGCGATGGCTTTATGGTAGTGGACCGGGGTGGAATCAAGTGGGTATGGCTATTATGCCGAAATATCATCATGTGCGATATCATTTCACCACAAGCAACGGCAAAATCTACAAAGGCAATGGTAAATATAAAGCGAGAGCTAAAAGTTGGAATCACATTGCTTTAACTTATGATGGCAAAATGCTTCGTGCTTATTTAAATAGTGGTTTAGACTATAGCTATCCAATTAGCGGAACGGTGGTGTCAACGCAACAGCAAAGCATTGGAGCCGGCTTTTGGAAAAACGGAGAGATTTTCAAAGGCTACATTGATGAAGTCAGGATTTGGGGGAAAGCGAAAAATATTATTGAATTGTTTAAAACATCGCGTATTGAACTAAGTGGTACGGAACCTGATTTGCTTGCGTATTGGGATTTTAACGGAGCAATAAAGAGTAAAGCGATCAACGATGTGACGGCAAATAAACATGTGATGCGTTTGGGCAGCAACACTACAATAAAGAGCCGTGCTAAATTTTTAGTCAGCAGAAGTAATTGGCTAACTTTTAAGAGTGAGATGGTTAAATTTAGAGAAGCATTGAGGAAGAGATCTGATTTTAGAAACAAATTATATCGAGAAAAATACATAGTTTCTAGTGATAAGTTAAAAGAAATAGTAACTATAGTTGAAAACATCATTAGGAAATCAAAAGACATCAGAATGAAAGGCTTACTCGGTCGTAAGCCGAGAGTAAATTGTGGGGGTAACACACTTAATCGATTTAATTTTATTAAGGATTCAAGTGCCTATTGTCATGTGTATTTTAAGAGGGTAAAAGCACGTTTTTCAAAAAAAATGGGCTCACCCGAAACACATTTTGTGATACACAAAAAATCGAAAAAATTATATAAGCAATTTTATTTACGTTAATCATGGCGACGGAGAAGTCAAAGGAATATAGAGCACAGCTAAGTGTAAGCTTATTGTGATTAAATTAGAGTAACGGCCTGTTTTCTAAGAAATTAAAATTGGAATTTAAAGTATGAGTTTAATCACTGCTGTCCTGTTAACTTTTTTATCTCGATGTTTAATAGTCGCATTCACTAAACAAAATAAACGACCGATAATTTCGCATTCGAAGC
>QIKQ01000203.1 GCA_003233075.1 Gammaproteobacteria bacterium | reverse complement strand
GCAGTTCCTGAGCCATCAACTTATATCTTATTTTTGCTGGGTCTTATGGGTGTTTTTGCAATTCGTCGGAGAAGCATAAAAAGCTAATATTTACAGAGCTTAATAAGCTCTATTTTGATTATTTATATTGTAAGAGATATCGGGGGTGTAATAGCCCCCTTTTTTATGGGATTCGACCCCATTAGGCAGTAAGCTGAGCGCAGGAGCTTGGAAGATGATCATTGCTGATCATTGTTTCAGTAGGTTTTCCTAAGTAATGGCCTTGGACATAATCGACGCCAATGTTTTTCAAGAACTTATAGGTATCCACATCTTCGACGCATTCTGCGATCGTTTCTATATTTAAAGCGCCTGCTATGCGGATGATGGATTCGACCATTGCTTGATCAACTCGATTGCTGGTGATGTTTTTAACAAAGGAACCGTCAATTTTCACAAAGTCGACTGGCAGATGTTTTAAATAATTCATTGAGCTGTAACCAGATCCAAAATCATCCAGCGAGAAGCGACAGCCGAGATCTTTTAAGTCTTGAATTAGTTTTGCGCCGTGGGATATTTTTTGAATCGCTTCAGTCTCTGTTATTTCGAAAGTTAAACATCGCGGATCTAATTTAGTCGCGTTTAACCAGCGTCGAATCGAAGGTATTAGCGTTGCGTCATCAAAGGCGTGGCCTGATAAATTAATTGCAAAACGATATTTTAGGCCTTGGTCATGTAATTCTTTGAGTTTGTAAATCGAATGTTTAACCATCCAGCGATCGATGCTATGTATCAGACCAAAACGTTTTGCCGAATCAAGAAAGCCACCTGGAAGGATTATTTGACCGTCATCACAGGGCATTCGAATTAGAACTTCGTAGTCATGAATTTGGCCCGTATCCATTGCAACAATAGGCTGAAAGACTTGGATAAAACGATCCTGTTCTAACATTTCTCTAACTCGGGCGGCCCAACCCATGTCGGCAGCCAATATCGCTTTGCTTTGATCCTTGCGGTCATAAATGTGAACACGATTCCTGCCTTTGGATTTAGCGATATGACAGGCTAAATCAGCGTGCGCTAGGGCCTCTTCTGCGTCACTTGTATTATTATCTACTAGGGACGCGCCTATGCTGCAAGTGATATTAAATGACTGGCCGGAGTGTAAAAATCGATAGGAATCTAATAAGGTCCTGAATTTGTCAGCAGCCAATTTTAAATTTGTTTGATTAACATTATAGAGAAGAACGGTGAATTCATCCCCCCCAAAACGCGCGAGTAACTCGCCTTCGCGTAGTTTAGATTTTAATTTTTCGCTAATCTCTATTAACAGTTGATCGCCCGCTGCATGGCCTAGTGTATCATTAACGTACTTGAATTGATCAAGATCAATATAGAGTAATCCACAGCTGCCTGCGCTTCGAGTCACACGGGCTGCAACTCTTTCTAGCTCTCCCTGAAAATAGCGCCGATTATGCAGATGAGTTAAAGCGTCGTGTTCGGCTTGAAAGGTCAGTAGTTTTTCGAACTCCTTTTTTTCAGTGATATCTCTGGCAGTACCTGATATTTTCTGTACATTGCCAAGTATATCGCGATGTGCTTTTGCGTTAAAACTTAGAAAATGCGCCTTGCCATTTTTATCTAAATGGACTGTTTCAAATTGATAGAGTTCTCTGCCTTTCAATATTTCATCGAAAGCGACCGATTCTTGCTGGGCGTAATTTGGGTCACGGTAATCGCTAATGGGCTTGCCTATCATTTCTTGAGGCTCATAGCAGTAAATATTCCGCGCGGCTTTATTTAAGTAGGTCCACTTGCCGTTCGCATCCATACTCCAGACGAGATCGTGAGCAGACTCGACGAGATCTTTATAGCGAGCTTCGGCACTTTTTTGTTTTAGCTGGGCGGCCTTGCGAGCAGTAATATCTGCGATTAAGCAGGTGTACATAGCTTGATCTCGCATTTGCATTTTACTCACTCGGACTGACATTGAAATGCGCCTGCCATTACAATGTATGCCTTCGATTTCTTGTTCGCTATTGATTATTTTAGGTATTTTATTTTCGTTGCACAGTGTTGGCAGAAATTGCGAAATTTGAAGTCCTCTTGCGTCTTGAGCAAGGGTGCCAAATAAATTTTCAGCCGCGATGTTAAAGGTTTCAATGCAGCCCTTTTCGTTTACAACAATAATGCCTTCAGCGGCAGTATCGACTACGGCTTGCATATGAGACTGTTGGTCAAATAAGCGTTTAAAAACTTTTGATATCGCCTGCATTAGATAGGCAATTTCATCAGTTGATTGAGGTTTGAGGCAAGCCAAGTCAGCATTTGTGCTTGCGCCACTCCGTTTAAAAAGATTTTTGACTGGATGTAGCGAGTTGTGAATACTGCGAACTGTCAAATAAGTTGATAGGATCAAGGTGCAAACAATGAGGGAAATAAAAACAATCACGCCCCAATCAAAAAATTGAGTATGCGTTAGATAATAAACGCTAATAAGCCCAAAACTGAGTAGTGGCACTATTGCGCCAATGTGCCAGAGTTTTAAGGTAATGCCATAGTAGACTTGTGCTAATCCTAGAAATTGAACTAATTGACCTAGCTTGTTTAGCAATAAGATATAGATAGGCATAGCCACTAGGTAGGCGACAATAAGCTGTGTTGCTATGAAAGCTAAGGTGAGTTCTGGGCTTTTATAAAACAGAGTTTGGCTTAAAATTAGGTTAAACAGAAATGGCGTGATAATGGCAAAAAAAGAGAATAACCCCCAATAGCTACGCGTAAAAACTCTTAACCTTTTATAAAGTTGATGTGGTGCATCTTGATTATTTCTGTCGTATTCAATCCATTTGTAAACGGGGTCTAAGAACTGCCAAAAGTGAATAAATATCCAAGCCGCTAAAGCCAAAATAAAGAGGATATACCACTTTTGCTTTAGGACAAACATTGTTTCATTAAAAGTAATTATGCCAAACGCATTTGCCACACATAAGCATAATATTGCAGAAGCTAGGAAAGTAATAATAATAAGAGTGGTGAACTCTTTTCTTATCTTATGGAGATGAGCTAGCATCTGTTATTGATATCCATTATTTTTTGTATAGTCATGCGGTTTGTAATGCGAAAAATATTCCAAGTTCTTAATAAAATGTAAAAAATTTCGAAATAAATTATTGCCGCTTTTTGTGTTAATTAGTGACGACACTGAGTATGGTTCAGAAAAAAATCTTAGCCAGTTAAAATAAAATAATATTTATGAGCGACATAGGTTTGTGATTTATAAAATATTTTTCGCCGCGAAAGGCGAAACATGGGATTTATAAAAAATAGTGTTATGCCTGCGACTTGCAAAATTGTAATTCTCTGTTCTAAAAATGTAGTAAATAAATTGACGTTTAAAAAGAAAATGTTTTAAATGATGTCACTCAATTGACGTTGCACAATAATTGAGCATGTTATATTAGTAATATAAGGCATAAACTATCGGTGTGAAAAAGTAGAAAATTTTGCCGACTAGGTTCGCCTATCTCAGAGCTTGCAGCGCGTACTAGCCCGCTTTTCTCACAGCACTTCGTAGCGAGACGGTTCAAGGGTATGCTATGACTCGTTTTCACGACCGACAAGTGCGCAGGCATAGT
>QIKQ01000034.1 GCA_003233075.1 Gammaproteobacteria bacterium | reverse complement strand
TAGTTTCATGTCTCTTTTGATAATTTATTCATTTTAGTCCTATTTTATTGTAAATCATTAAATTTAATAGAAGTTAACGGGACAGCAGTGAGTGATATTATAGAACGCATAGCGAGTCAAACTGAGAATTTATTGGAGTGTTCAAAACATAGTTTTGTAGTCTAATAAGTCATAAGTCTGTATTTCTAAAAAATTATTTTTCAACGAGATCGAAAGGCACTTCAAATAGTTTTCCTTCGAATTCTACGCTCAAACAACCCGGTGCAAATCGATACGTAAATTGCCAAAATTTGCCCGAAGACGTGGGAGGGGGATTTTTAAGCGGACGAAAATGAACGCAAACGACTTTGGCGTCAAACGTCTTTTCAGTTAACTTTCCTTCTTTGTTCGGTTTATCGTCTAAGGGATTATCAAACCAACATATTTTTATAGAATCGCCTTTTTTTAACAATGTCATGAGTAATATCCCTGATATAGAGGGTAGGGACCATTTCTTTTGCAATGAAAAAAATATAATAATGATGTAAAGCACAAGCAGATAAATATGATATTTTGAATCCACTAGTGAATTAATGTATAAAAAAACAATGGCGATCAATGAGGCATAAATTGCTATATCGATTAGCCGTCGTGTTCTAATTTTAAACATTTTCGAATTTATACCTAAAATACTTGTTGTTTAGTGTTTGAGAAGAATTTAATTAAGGAGACTTCTGGAGTAATTCTAAAGCTAATCCCGAACGTATTTTTGCATATATTAAGCTTAGATTGTATCCTTAATTTTGTTTGGCAAAGAAAGCGCGTTTATTAACAAAACTTGTGTAATTATATTATTGAATTAACAACGACTTTTTAAACTTAAGAATAAGCTACCCCGCAGCGGGGTAGCTTATTTTCTTTTTATTCCCTGCATTGTTAGGTAACCAATATCCAAAGGCATTCCATAGGGTAGTAATGCTATTTGTTCAGTCATTGCACACTCGATTTCTTTAGGTCAGGCCACCGTCAAATTCATCTAAGCGAATGTGTTTTATTAATGGTTCTCATTGTAAGCTTCTATTTTAATTAGTATTATTAGAACATTAAGTCTAGTTGATTAAGAAAAATGAAGTGTTATACTAATACCGATCAGTGATCGTTTTTATTAAACGAGTTAGAGTTGGCGTATTACCGCTAGAGAGTGTTTTATGAAAAATATACCTATTATTGGTGAACTGGAACAAGCTGTGCTTAACTATCTTTGGAAACATCAAGAAGGCAGCGTCAAATTAGTTCATTCAGCAATAGGCAAAAAACGTAAAATATCGTCCAATACAATTCAATCGACCTTAGAGCGATTACAAAAAAAAGGGCTTTTGTCTCGAGAAAAAGTAAGTTATGCCTATGTGTATCGACCGGCTGTGGAACGAAATGAATTGATTGGCCAATGGTTAAATGAAATGATTGACTCTTTTAGTGCGGGAAAGTCTGAGATCATGATATCAGCCTTTGCTGATCTCTCAAAAAGCATCGATTCTGAGAGCTTAGAAAAACTGGAAGAATTGATTAAAAAAGTGGAAAAAAAGAACGCCTGAGGCGAATTTAATATGTGGGGAATTATTCAATCCATTGTTGTTATGTTTGCGCTATTTGCGTTTGCAATCGCAGTTGTGGCGCAGCTAACGTATCTCGGTATGCAACGTTATTTTCCTCGATTGTCACCTGAGCGCCGAGCGCGTTTATTGGTTTTACTCTCTGTTTCTCCCGTACTCATCTCTCTTATATTGGTCGTCATTATTTTTATTCCGTCTATTATGACGCTGATAGGCTTAGCAGAAGATCATTGCTTAACCCACGGCAATCACCATGCGCATTTGTGTTTTCTACATCCACCTGCTTTTATTCACAACCCCTGGATTATTGCATTGTCTTCTTTGGTTTTATTCAGCGTTTTGTTGCGAATGACTCAAGCGCTAAAAGAAATTCGGCATGGTCAGCGTTTACTTGGGCAGCTTAAACAAAATTGCCCAAAGTCATCTGATCGAAGTTACCGATTAATTAACGCAGACTTAATATTAGCTTGTTCCATGGGACTATTTCGGCCAGAAATTTTTATTTCCCGAAAACTTAAAGAAAGTTTAAGTCCTGACGAGCTTAAAGTTATTCTTGCACATGAGGCTGCCCATACTAAGAGAAAAGACTTTCTACTAATCTTTTTAGCAAAATTATTCAGCGTCTTTTTTATTCCTAAACTTTCCAAACGAGTTATGTCGGATATTGATTTAGCCTGTGAACAAGCTTGTGATGATTACGCATCGCGGCAACTCGGCAGTCAGTTACTGGTCGCCAAAACTATTATTAAAGTTCAAAAGTTAATGCCTGAGAATAATAAAGTTCCGCACTACGCGATGAATTTTTCCGACACGCACATATCCCAGCGAGTGACTTTGTTAGCTAGATCCAATCGAAAAAATAAGCTACACAATGGGATTTTTCCTCGTTATGTTCTAATGGGGTCTGCATTTATTTTTCTGCTAATAAATTATAATACATTTCATCACTACATCGAATCACTCTATTTCTCGTTATTTTAGGCGTTTTAACTGAGGACAGTTTTGAAATAAAGTCCGACTGACGATCGGTATTAACGAAGAAGACGTATAGTCGTCGTTAGGGACGAGATAGTTTTAATTAAAATTATTCGCTTTGTTTGTACATGAGTTATTGGATACTCAAAAGTGATTATTTATCGATAATTGTGTTTTGCGCTATTTTTCGTGTAAGGGCACTTCTAAAAATCAGGATATTTTTGCACTGGCAAGACGGAGAACTTTTTAAAGGCGCAGTTTATCGCTATGCGACCCCGCATTTTAAAAAGTTTGACAACGCCGCCAGCGTGCAAATAAACAATTTTTAGAGGTGCCCTTAAAACTTTATCATCATTTGAACCAGGGACTGTACTATGAAGAATATTTTATTAATTTTACTACTTTGTAGTGACTTGGCATATTCTGCCCTTTTATCTTCAAAAGCCCAAATCACTTGGTCATTAAAGGCAAGTATTGAGCGCGCATTGAAAGTTTCACCTGAGATGAAAAAAGCGAATGCAGAAATTGGTAAACAAAAAGGCAAATTAATACAGGCGGGTGCTTGGCCAAATCCGAGTATTAATATTCAGGTCGATAACGAAATAGGCCTTGACGATTCATCAGGCGGATTCGATGCAACTGAATTTTCTATTTCTCAAGCCATGCCTTTGCGTCGTTTAAGGCATCAACGCAAACAAGCGAAAGCCATGATATCCAGTGCGCAGGCACAACGTCAACATCAGCAATTATTGTTGGAATACAAGGTAGCGCAACGCCTGCATTTACTGCAACTTACAAAATCAAAATTTAAGCTCGCCAAGAATCGCCAAACACAGGCAATGGCTTATCAGACCAATGGACGTAAACGTGGCAACGATCCATTAATTCGATACCTTACACGACTTGAGATCATGCGACTCAATATCGTGTTGCAAGCGGCAAACCAAAATGTAGAAGTCGCTGAAGGAAAATATAATGAGGCGGCTGCTAGTTTCAAAGCGCTACTAGGACTGCCGATTGATCATCCGATCAATTTGATTCCTTTGGTAGCGGTA
>QIKQ01000309.1 GCA_003233075.1 Gammaproteobacteria bacterium | reverse complement strand
ACATATTAGTTAATCCGTAGTGAGTTTTCATAAGATCCTGATGATAGGGAATTTTTTAGCTACTTTAAACCAATATTCGGCTTAAGCTTGTAGCATGTTGTGGCCGCAAACCATTGGGGGTTTCCAAAGGGGGAGAATGGATTTATCCCCCCATATAAATTGGGGTCGCCCGTGCGAATTCACTTCGCGCGGAGCGAAATCAATAAGGTTTAACTACGGCAAGCAATACGATGCCAATTAAAAGCAAGACAGGCGCTTCGTTAAACCAGCGATAAAAAACATGTGAATGACTGTTTTCTTGTTGTTTAAAGGTTTTCATAATTTTAAAACAAAGTAAGTGGTAGGCGATTAGTAGTGCCACCAGGCCAAGCTTGATCTGCAGCCACAGAGGCATGGTTTGATAATTAGATATAAGAATGACACCAAAAATAGTGGTTAGCACGGCTCCAACTGTCATTATAATGAAAAGTTTTCTTTCCATGACTACAAAACGAGCATGGCCTAAATTGTCCTCGCATAAGGCGTGATAGACAAATAAGCGAGGCAAGTAGAATAAACCTGCAAACCAGGTCACCATAAAAACAATATGAAATGCTTTAATCCAAATCATAAAAAAGTCCTTAATCTTTGCTTATTTTTAAGGTTTATTTTCAATTAACAGTGAATCAATTTGTTGTCTTAAATCATCAAAATTGAGCTTGCCTAATTTGTGAAAAACGATCTTGCCCTTAGGTGAGACCAAAAAAGTAGTAGGTGTAATGCCTTGTTTCATGCCAAATGAGCGCATAATGTTTTTTTGTAAATCAAATACTATGTGATAGGGGATATTATAAAGTTTAATTATGTCGCTGACTTTGTCAGGTCGGTCGTAATACATGGCGATGGCAATGACATTGAAACCTAGCTTGTGGTAATCCTGGTGTAATTTACCTAATTCGGGAATTTCAAGTACACAAGTTTTGCAACTCGAAGCCCAGAAAGTAATTAACGCAGGCTTGTTGTTTAGATTGCTTGGATTTAGAGTTTTGCCTTTCAGTGTCACTAAATCGATATTCGGTGCTGAGGCTAGTTTCGCAGGCTTTAGCAAAAAAAACAAAGCCAGAGTTGCAAGTACGGCAAAGCTAATTTTAATTTTATTAATTACCATCATTTGCCCCTAAACCGAATCAAGCTGAATACTCATCGAAATTACTTGTTGGCATTGTATCATAACTATGTAGATTATTTTATTGACGGTAACTTGCTTCAATCAGGTTTAAGGTTAAAACACCGTAGATATGAGGACTATTTTTTTCATATGCACGATGTACATAAAGCGCTTGCGCACCACTTTGTTCTAATTTTTCGATCGCTTGTTGTAAATTAGCTTGCAATTCAATTGGTGCTAATTCCAGACGTTTTGCCGGAATTTCAAGTAAATCGATCATTGGCAGAGTTGTGCTACTTTTGTCCTTCTTAGTGTTGGCTTCAAGTTGCAATTTTATTTGTTCGAATTGATGTGCTAAATCTGAGCTGGGCATCATCTGCGTTGCTTCGCCTTTGTCTATAATAATAATCCAATGCGGTTTGCTGTCCAAGCAAACTTGTATTTTATCAAGAGTCACATTTGATTCGAGCGAAACAATATCTCGATTCATTGCTCCAGCAACGCCGGTGCGTCTGAGTGATTGTGAAATCGGATCGTTTCGATAATCCAATCCACTGGATTGCATTATCATTAGAAACACTGATTTTTTAGCAAAAATTACCCGTGATGTTAAGCTGGCAAAAACTATAATTAACATGCCGGGTAATATAATAGTGGAGTTAGCAGTGAGTTCTAGCATCGCAGTCAGCGCGGCTAATGGTGCTTGCAAAACCGCCCCCATCATAGCGCCCATACCCAAGAGTGAATAGTAGCCAACTGGCGATGCGAGGTTATACCAATAATGACCAAGAGTGCCAAGCAATGAACCCGCGATTGCGCCTATAAATAAAGTAGGGCCGATTAGCCCAGCAGGCAGCCCCATGCCTATGCCAAAGGTAGTTGCTAAGATTTTTGCGATTAAAATAAAAAATAATATTAGGAGGCTGCCATTAGCAGCCGAACCGGTTAATGAATTATTAACGGTGTCATATCCTATACCCATTATTTGTGGAACATAGATAGCCAAAAGTCCAGTCAATATACCCGCTGCAAGCAGGCGTAGAATCGCAGGTTTGTTCACTGCAAACCGACTAAAAAATTGTACCAATTGAATAAATAAAGCGGCAAGCATGCCAATAATTATTCCGCACAGTGCAATAAAAGGTAATTCAGTGTTTGATTCGAGATGCATAGCAGGCACAGTAAAGGCGAGTTTGGCTTCAAAGAAAATTTGCATAATGGTTGTTGCGCTTACAGCTGCTAATATAATGGGAATAAAACTAACGAGGCTGTATTCGAGAATAATAACTTCCATGGCGAGGATTACGCCAGCGAGGGGGGTATTAAATGAAGCAGCAATTGCGGCCGCAGTGCCACAACCGACCAAGACTCTAAGTGTATTTCGTGGCAGTCCGATAAACTGACCAAGGAAGCTACTGCTAGCAGCACCAAGATGCACGCTTGGCCCTTCTCGGCCTACAGAGTGTCCTGAAATGATGCTCAGCGTACCACCTAAAAATTGCAGAATGAAATTCCGCATTGGAAAGGTGCCTTGGTGATAGGCCATTCGTTCCATAACATGAACTATGCCGACTTGAAGATTGTCACTGCGACTGGCTAATTGGAATATTATGCCGATGGTTAGTCCGCCTAAAACGGGTAATAAAAATCGCATACTGACACTGAGCTGTTCATAAGACTCTGGATCTGAATTAGGCAAAAATTGCAATTGAGCAGTTTCGATTAAATAGCGAAAGCCGACAATGACGAGACCGGTGATAATACCGGAGGCGAGACCTAAGATTGCGAGCTGTGGCAAGGCATCAGGGTGAGAAACGCGCAATCTCAATTTTTCGAGTTGATTGCTTACGCCTTGTTTTAATTTTTTTAGTATCAACATTTGCTCATTATGTCAAAGAATATAATTTTTTACGTTAAATCGGTCGAAAAATGAGCAAACTTTTTTTCTTGTGTTTTTAAGTGCCTGTCATAATAACGATTTATCATAAAATCTTAGATCTAGTCTTACTCTAATATAAGTTAGTTATTATTATCTAATATACTGAATTAACTGGGAAAACTTGACGATTTTCAGGAAATAAAGTATTGTCTTTGACCATAATAATAACAAGTTAATAAGCGATAGCACTGATTATTGGTGACTAGAGCAATAAAAATATCATAAACATAATCGACTTGAAGCGGCTATATGCCGCTTTTTATTTGCCTTCAATACTCCTCATTGATATTCCTATAATATTGCATCTGGCTCACAACGTTGATATCAATCATTGCTAAGTACGATTATTTTAACGCGCCTATACCCAGAGCTGTCCGCACAGTACTGTTGTTTGGTAGTAATAGCCAACGCAGTAGCCCAACTTTGTAGTTCGGTTTTTCAGCCCAGTTTTGTAGCCCGGCTCTTTACGACTGCAGGGATGCAGGAGGTAGAGCAACGCAGGAGCAGTTGCCGACGACTGCAGGGATGCAGGAGGTAGAGCAACGCAGGAGCAGTTG
>QIKQ01000310.1 GCA_003233075.1 Gammaproteobacteria bacterium | reverse complement strand
CTATGCCTGCGCATTTCTCGGTCGCGAAATCCAGTCATAGCACACGCTTGAACCATCTCGCGACGAAGTGCTGTGAGAAAAGCGGGCTAGCACTGCTTTTACAATTTCGAGTGTTTTTTCTGAGTTTTGTGGCCCTTCATATTTCCGGACTAAGCATTGTGGACCCATTTTATACTCATAAAGTTAGCGATCAAGCCGAGCCAGGATAAACCCAGACGACTGCCAGACTTGTTTGCTTTTGTTAGGACACACAAGCACGACTATTCATCGGGTCTACGATGTGCTGTTGCATCCTCATCGACCCAGTTTTCTTCTTCCCATGTCATTTCATTTCTTCCTGCAACCTTACGTGTTGGGCCTGATTTGTAAAAGCGACAGGACTTAGGGCCATAACAAAACGTTTCGTAACGAAATTGTTTATTTTCGGGCTTCCATTGGTCAATAGTTATAATGACTGGCATATTACATCCCCAAATACAGCCAATACAATTGGTGTCGTAGGTCTTTTTGGAAAGTCTCCTGTGACCTCTAGCGCGATATACTTCAAGTTCCGGGGCTATGCCACTCCAGGGTGGTCCTTTGAGTTTTGCATCCGCCGCTGCCAAGTTCACAACGACACCGCTGACTTTGTAAAAATCAACCGTCTCTTTTCGTGTGTCTAAGACTCGCTGAGCTTTTCCCTCGACGCTCATGCCAATTTGAAATATTATTTTTTGCTGAGCGCCCTTACCAATGCCAACCCAGAATTCATTTAAGCCGTCAGATGTGACCCCGGATACCCGAAGAGAATATCCTAAATATGAATGCGTACGTTCGTCAAACGATCGGTTAAGGCGAATGCGTGGTTGCACCGTTATTATTTTTCCGTTCCACTCGATCTTGCTCATATTTTATTCCGCTCTAACAACCAACATCACTGGTTGTTAAATTTATTTTCAGATATCAGATAATGTCTCGTTTTTCCACTCTTCAGGTGCAAATCCCTTAAACTGAGGTAATGAGTCTGTAATTTCATACCAAGCTGCTATTGACCTCGTAAAAACATGAACAATTGGCTTTATCCCTGGATCTGTATCAAGTGTACTGGCTGGAATGATAACATTAATATAGGGCGCCTCTAATTGTGTCTATTTGCACGTTGGCGGCGTTGTCGAACTTTTTAAAATGCGGGGTCGCGTAGCGATAAACTGCGTGTAAACTGCGCTTTTAAAAAGTTCTCCGCCTTGCCAGCGCACAAATATCCTAATTTTTAGAGGTGCCCTATAGTCTTTTTCTAGTACAGGAACCCATGATTCACAATTGCTACAAAAATTACGATCATCTTGTTTCGGCAACTTGTAGGTTTTCATTATATCAATACCACTAACCCAATGAAATCCATCTGCGTTTGCATGTAAAAAACTACCCAATGCGGCTCCATGTACCCTCCTATTCTGTGCAAAAAATCCGAAAATTAAGATGTCGACTCGAACGATTTTTTATACGCTGCTGCGTTGTAGCGCCACTCTACGAAAATTACATTAGGAATCCAACATAACCATGCAATGATAGGATAAGCAACAGTAAACTCAATGCCAGCAACCATAGAAACCGGCAAGTATAACCGTAACATAACTGCTGCAAACGTTAGAGAATAATTGCGAATCATCCACTTTCGATGATCCTGAAACCGGCCTTGGCGAATAGCAACATAGGCACATAAACCAGAAAATATCCATAAAACTGCAAGTAATGCAAAACCAAGTCTCGCCACATTACCGCCAAATGCATACTGGGACATGTAAAGCCCAGCTAGACCACCAAGCAATACACCTACAATTAAATAACTACGACCCAGCCAACGGTGTAGCGTCGGTCGATTTGCTCTAAGACTAGCAGAAAACTAAAATGGACCGAGAACTAGCCCGCTTTTCTCACAGCACTTCGTAACGAGACGGTTCAAGGGCATGCTATGACTCGTTTTCACGACCGACACTATGTCGAGCGCTTGGACCGAGTGAAAACGAGTCATAGTATGCAATTGGGCCGTCGCAGTAGATGGGCTGTGAGAAATGCGGGCTAGGGCAACGATTGAAGCAAAAACATGTATGTATATACCATAGGAATGTGCAAGAAAAGCCGCTTTCATCTCAGGATGTGCAAGTGAACCTAGCGGTAAAAAACCGTAAACATATGCTGCGTAACTAGCAACTCCTAAAGCAAAAAAATAAAGAAGCCCAGTGCTAATTGATTGCATGACATCTCCTTGTTGGTGCATAACAGTGGCGGATGCGAAATCTCTACGACGCCAAACAAGTGCGCTTTAAATTGTCCGCTAAAGCCAATTGTTAGACCGAATTTATTAGATGGTCTAATCATAAACCCTTTCAATTGGCAAAGTAGTGCATCTGAAAGAACCTGGTAATTTTAATACCTCAGAATAATCTAAAAAAATCACTTCAACTCCTTTTTGTTCAAGCAATGAAGCCAGACGAGTACTTCGTCCTTGCATCACAATTTTTTTAGGGGAAATGGAAAAAGTATTTATTTCAACATTCTTCATTTCCTTATCGCTAGCCTCAATTAGGTAAAAGTTATTCTCCAGCCACTTTAAACTCTTTGAATCAAAACTCTTTGGATGAATTAGTCCAACGCCTTTCGTGGCAATGTTGAATTTTGTATCTAAATGAATTATTCCTCTATGCGAAAACTTAAGAGTAATTATTTCACGATCTATATTTGACTCCCTCAATTTCTCTCTCAGGCAATTAATGCCTTTTTCGTTTGTTTCTTCCCCTAGACCAATAATTAAATATCGATCATCCACAATCACATCACCACCCTCTATTGCGCCATCATCAATACAAGAAACTTTAGAAAATTTTGCAAGCAAAGCCTTTATTCCGTCTAATTCTCGTTTCCGATAATGGCGCCTAGGATTGGCACTAAAAAAAGTATCATCAATCGCAAATCCTATATCGCGCGTGTAATGCTGAGCACCACATCCAGGAACTTGATCTGCCAGTAACACTTGTACTCCGTTTGACTTCAATGTATTCATAAAGGTTTGCTGCTGATTACATACTTCTTTATAATCATAAAACGGATTGAATTTGTTATGCCATAGCTGATAAAACAACGCCATATCAATACCGCCATATTTAAATATTGAGACAGCATTAGTTGGGTTCGCAAAGCACATCAACACCGTTTTCAATGTAGCCGATTCAGATGGCAAATTCACTACTATTTTATCCGTACTCATATTCTTTAATGTGACCTTTTGTTACCAACAACTGGACGGTACTTATCATTTATTGTGCTAACGAGGTTGTAGAAAAACCAGCTTCTGAAAGTACACAAACAAAACAAGTGCCCTTTGAATTGTCCGCTGGAACTAATTGTTATACAGCCGAAAATAGATCTTCACATTTAACTAATTTCACAAACTTATTAACGTCCTCTATATATTCGCTTGGATTATAACCATTCTCACAATTGGCATGCACATGACCACCGTAGTTCATACCAAGATATTCAAATGTATCTCTAAAGGCGTTTATAAATGATTGATCCGCTTCACTACTAATTGATGTACTAACAACATAAGCAGACTTATTTCTTAATCTACGCCCCATGTCCTTTAACTCTTCTAGGTCTAGAAAATCAGACGTTCTATCAATAAATACTTTCATTTGTGCACTCGCTGCATACCAATAGACAGGGCTTACGAATAATATTTTTTTATAATCTAACAAATGGTTCATTAATGGGATAAAATCATCATCAAGGTTTTTATGCTCGTAATCATAGGGCGATATATTTTTTCAGAAATATCGATGATATTGATATCTAGTTTATTACCAATCCAGTCAATAAATTTTCCGGTATTTCCATCTCTTCTTGCGCTTGCAAATATCGCTATTGTATCGTTCACCCATAACTCCTTTGTGCTACATAAAGAGTCTATAGGAAAACCCATTGTTGAAACAATAAGTTTCTCGTGACTTTAAGTTTATTATTTTAACCATCTTTTAGAATTGAATTAATTTTTAAGACTTATTAGCAATTATTTCTCTTTTTGATAGCAAAAACACACCGCTAAGAATTTTATCTAACTTACTCTATTCAATTTCACTTCAAAAAGGCAAAAGCTCCTGCAACACCGGACGCGGCAGTTATTCAAGCCCAACGTTACACATTCTTGATCCATTGATTTGCCACTTCTAATTCCGTGAAGAATTTTAAAACATCTGACTCCATTAATTCTTTTTCGGCTCTGAATTTATTAGTATCATCACCAATTAGCGCAACTCTATCTACATTCTCTTTTAATGTATTTTGCTCCTTTAATTCAATAGACCATATTTTATGAGCATTCAAATTATCGAATAAATAACCTCGCATATCCATGACAAGGTTAAATCTCATGTTCTTTCCCACAATATTATTTATTATGGACATTGCCTTCGATGCTCCAACAGCCGCCTCTTCTTCGCTCATTTCTCCTGTGACGCAATGATAAACAATTAGCGGAATTTCATTAGTTATCTTAGTTTCTATCATTTTTATTCTCTGGCTACCTAGCCCGCATTTCTCACAGTCCATCTACTGCGACGGCCCAATTGCATACTATGACGCGTTTTCACTTGGTCCAAGCACTCGACATAGTGTCGACTATGCCTGCGCACTTGTCGGTCGTGAAAACAAGTCATAGCATACCCTTGAACCGTCTCGCTACGAAGTGCTGTGAGAAAAGCGGGCTAGACGGTCAAACTCAGGTGCGACTCGTAACCGTCGCGGGTTTTGCGCAGCATATCGCGTGACGGTAGAGGCGTCATCCTGCAGCGTATTGTTAGAAGAATTCTTCAATATCATTTTTTGTTGCTTCTTCTTTTTCGCCGAATAAAAATATTTTACCACCACTCTTTATGAAATCGCTTAGCAGTCCCATTACTAATTTTTGCGAAAGTCGTAGTGCTTGCCACGAATCAATACCATGCGAATCTAATAATGAATCATAAAGACCATCGATTTTTACTGAGCACGCTCATTCATTTTTATCCTTAACTTTATACGGCACCCCTACTCCAACAATGATTACCATTTCTAAGCCATTCTTGTCAATTGCTTGAATTTTTCGTTCGGCAATTAATGCATCATTATCCATAACCAATTCTTCTAACCTATAGTTAACTCCAAACTGGGAGTATTTCAATCTGTATTCTAAAAATAGTTTACACCCTCAATCGCTTCATATTCACGTGTGTGAAGTGATAAGTCACAATTATAAAGTTAGGAGGAGTGAAATTAGAAAAACTGCAGCAGAAACTCATAATAGGTAATCACGCTTTAGTTTTTAGAGAATTGCTTTGCAATAACGCTGAGATTTCAAGTGCCTCAAAGTGATAAATTAAATAGTTGAATTGACCTTCGTGCAGACAAGGCATGCCTCACTGTTGTCCCACAAATATTTTGTTTCGATGTGTAGCGATTATCGAGCGATCAGGTCGCATTCAACCTTGCCCGTCGTTGCGAAGCTGCGAAAGCAATCCACCTTAGTGTCCAGAGCATCCGAAGGATGCGTGGGATCTTACTAATTCAAGTATTTAGTTTGGAATGCAATTAAGAGGCAAT
>QIKQ01000334.1 GCA_003233075.1 Gammaproteobacteria bacterium | reverse complement strand
ACCCTTCGGGTTAGCATGAAAAAACATTCCAGATGTTTTTTTCACGCAAGCCCCGAAGGGGTGAGTATCAGGGATGATACGAGTAAATAGCGAGCTATTCTCCTTGAATAATGAAAATTTTTGCTCAAAACCAGACTTTCCCTCGCTACGATTACTTTCTCGGTCAAGCACTAATTACGAAATTTAATTCATTTCAAGACACATTATAAAAATTAGCGTTTGACTTTGCTTGACAATTACAGGACAGTTATAGGGCATTTAAAGGAGCTTTCCTTGGTTTTTTGAGGACAGCAATGTTATATATAGCTTTGAGGGCATGGTTATCAATATAGATAGCAATAATACAAACAAAATTTATAGCTTTTTGGGCTTTCACGTAAACCCACAACAAAGATCTGTTACTCAAGGCACGCAGGCAGTTGTTCTGAGTAAAAAGAGCTTTGATATGCTGGTAGTTTTATTGCAAAGACATGGAGAGTTGATAACCAAGGATGAGTTGTTAGCTGCGGTTTGGCCTAATCAATTTATTACTGATTCGGCATTAAGTAAACAAATTGCCAGATTAAGGAGTACATTTGATTCACAAGAATCAAGCGAATCATTTATCGAGACTATTAGGGGTGTGGGTATTCGTTTAATTGTCGATGTAAAGGTGGTTCATAACCAGTCAGACAGTTTAACCTCTAAGACATTATTTAAAAAATACCTTACTGCTGCGGGTATTTTATTGGTTGTTGGTTTTTTTCTTTTGCAGCCTTACACTCGCCCAAATTTAGTTGCAGATCTAGCTGTAGACCCGGTTGCGAACCTAGTTACAAGCTCAACTGTAGATCAAATACATAAAGTCAAAGCTCTTGAGTCCACGATAGCAAATAAGAAATCTATAAATGTAGCCGTTATCCCTGCACAAAAAACCGATGAATGGCTTGGTATTGGTGGCTTGAATTATTTATCAGAACTATTACAAAATCATGCTGAAATAGAAGCCATTAGCCCTAACGTCGATTGGTTTAGTCAGGATAAAAATAATGTGCTTGCTTTACAATTATCTCAAGCGGATAATATTGATTACGTCCTTATTGTTAACATTATTAAACAGCAAAGTCGGCTTATAGCAAATATAAGCTTAAGAAATAAGCACGGTATATTAGCAACTGGGGAATTACAAGCAGCAACTCTTTCTAATCTCTTTGAAAAACTAGACAGTTGGGCAACTCTACAACTCAATATAACTTCAGGCGTGGTATTTGCCAATTTGGGGCACAGTGCCCAGGTTTCTGATTTTGCCCTAGAGAGTTATTTACGTGGTTTAGCTGCTGCTCGCAATCGTAACTTCACCCAGTCGGCACAGTTTTTACAAACAGCGGTGAATCAGGATAAAAACTTTTTTACTGTCTGGTTGTTATTGGCAGAAGTTGAAGCAGAGCTTGGAAATTATGCTAAAGCCCTTGCCATAACGAATACTATAGCTGCACTTAACAATTTTGATCCTATCTTATTTAACGATTTATATAATGTTAAGGCGAGAGTTTTGATTTATATGGATAAATTAGATGAAGCTGAAACTTGGTTAAAGAAATCTATGGATATATCTGCTAAGCAGAATGATATACGCGCAATGATTGTTTCGCTTTCATCACAAGTTCTGATTCATGAGAGAAATAGCGGATTAAACGCAGAATCTTTAGCCATTATTAAAAAACAATTGCTGTTGACTAAACAATATATTCCATTGCCAAGCAAGATTGCCGAGTTAAACCATAACCTTGCTATTGTTTATCAATATATGCATGACTATGACAATGCGCAAACACATATTCATCGAGCGATTGAGCAATTTAAAAAGGTTAGTAACAGCACTGGCTTACTTTCTAGTTATCGAGTTCTGGCTGATATTTATTATGATTTGGCCCAAACAGGCAAAGCACTTAATGTGTTGGAAAAAGCAGATGATTTAGTAGAAGCGGTAGATGCACCCCTTACAATCGCCCCATTTTATATGAGCAAAGCACGGAATTTATATGAACAGGGGTTTCGCAAAAAAGCCCTTTATTTTATAGAAAAACTTCAGGACATGGGTGTTAAATATGCTAATAATGAAGCAAAAGTCATTGCCCTGATTATTCAAGCTGAACTACAGGTTACTTATAATGACATTGATGCTGGCAAAGATGCAATCAATAAATTATTGAAAATCACCTCGATAAATCCCCAAGAATACCCTGCTAATATTGAGTATATCGCAGCAATTGATATGTATATTTCTGCTCGTTGGGATGAGGTTAAAAGTGCAAGAGAAAAAACAGCTAGCTACCTTAAATCCTATCCCAGTTTAAAACAATCAATTGCACTGCATTTGCGTAGAATTGAAGCACATTTGCTTGCTAGAGAAGGCTATAGAAATAAGGCTATTGATATGTTAAATAAGTTGATGAATGATTACATTGAACAACAATATATATTATACGCAATGTATGTAGGTTATGAAATCTTAGAATTTCAGTGGCAACATGATATGGAGGGTTATTTAAAAACCCTCAATCGAGTACAAGAACTGGTCTCTTTTGACTATCCAATATTAAAATTTCGGGCCAAGTATTTTGCCTATAAAAAGGATTTCTTAAATGCAGTTATACTCATGCAAGAATTAAAACCTAAAGCCCGAGAGTTTTGGAATATTGATGATCAATTGTTATTGGAAGAATACCAACAAAAAGCTCAAGGTATATCGAAGAGTTGAGATTTGACTGTTGTGGTAATTTGGACGGGACAAGCGGTAGGCCATCTGCGTACTTGCTGAACGTTACATAGGACAGTGGTTCTGGTGTGGCGATGATTTGGGTTTGTCTACGGGTGATAGAGCAGGCAATGGATACTGGCGGTTTGCGAAGCAAGAAGCCTGAATGGAATGCCCGTCGCTCGTGTACTTGTAACGCTTGTGTCTGATGACTTTGAAACTAGCTGGAATGTGCCATTCGGTTCTGACCCTTTTAATTCTAAAAAAATAGAGGGTTGAATCATTCAACCCTCTATCTTTGTTGGAAAATCCTGGAAAACTTATACTACATGGCTTCGTTCGCACATTCTTCAGCAATTTTTAAGGCATCTGTAGTCACTTTGTCCGTATCACCAGATTCTCGCGCAGCCAGAACTGCGTCGTAATCAGTTTTATTAACCTTACATTCACATGCCTTTTTACTCTTTTCTCGCATGGCTTCAGGTATATTTTCAAGTTGAGTTTTACAAGCTTTCAAAGCCAGCTCTTTAAAATGACTCGCATCCATAGAAAAACCATTAGATGTGATCATGACTAAAATTATAATTAACGTTTTCTTCATATTAAGCTCCTAAATATTTGGCTTAGTTAAAAGGGACTTACAAAGTATCATGGGCATTATCGATGTTCAAGATATCAGGCGGGCTTATTTATTTACAAAATGACGCTATAGCTGGCTTTAACGGTTATGAAACTGAATATTAACGAATTAATAATAGGTTTTGGCACCTGTCCACTGAACATATATGACGACAACTTAATAAGTATTTATGGGTTGAAAATCAGGCTATAACTGATCACACGTCGAAATAACAAAAACGACAGAGGGGTGAATTAATCACCCCCCTGCCGTTTTCGAGTAACCAGATAATTATTATGACTTACATGGTTTCTT
>QIKQ01000269.1 GCA_003233075.1 Gammaproteobacteria bacterium | reverse complement strand
AAATTAAAATAAAGAAATATCGGTTACTACATAAGTAGTTCATTTTGCAGAAATTATATTATTAGTAGGTCATGCAATGAAGTTTTTACGGATTAAATTAGTTACGCTATTATTTTTGCTAGTCTTCTTGTTTTTATCATGTGGCGGCGATAAAGATAAGCCAGCCAGTAAGCTACAAGAGGCTATTAAAAATATTTCCAATATGGAAGAAGTGCAAACAACAATTGAAAAACAGGTTTTATCAGAATCAATTGCCGTGATAAAGAAGTCAGCTGACGTAGGCCATGTGGAAGCAATGTATTGGATGTCAGAAGGCAGATTGTTAGATGCAACTGATCCTAATTTCGTTAGCGTGAAAACCAGTGTCACTTGGCTGGAAAAAGCTGCGCAAAAGGGCCATTTGGACGCGCTTCTTTCTTTAGGTGCCTTATTTTCATCAAATCAAGATGTTAAAAACACTGAAAAAGCTTATATGTGGTATTACATTAGTTTTTATAAAAAGAATACTGCAAAGAAAAATACTAAAACAGAAATAGATAAAGTGGTGAAGTTGGAGTTTCAAAGCGAAAGTGATGTTGAGACTTTAGTTAAAGAGTTAGGCCAAGATAAGCTAAAAGAGTTGGAGTCAGAAGCCAAGCAATGGATTGCAAAATATAAAGCCAAATAGCGGTTTTTTTACGGGCCGGAAAGCTGGGCTAGGGAGAGAAAGTAATTCTCGCGTCGGGTTGTTAATCTTATGCCCCATAAATGTTAAGGTTTAAAATCACTTCACTGTACGTATTTTGGGCGAACTAGTGTTGGCTCTCAAAAGACTAAACTAATCCATGAAATGAATTCTAATATATAGTACTGTTATCTAGCCGATAATTTGTAGCGTCATTTTTCGAGAAAAACCCTAGTGAAATAGTGGGTAAAATTAACAAACTAATTCATACAAAACACTATTTGTTTTGTAGGGCTATATAATAGAATATTAATATAGCGTGGAGTTTAGCAAAATGGAATGTTTTGTAAAATGGAATCAAAATCAATTCTAAAACGATTCTTATTTCCATTTCTATTATAAATATACAAAGTATAGCTATCGCCAGTGCAACGCAATTGAATTTTGTTTTTTTTAAATTCAGTCGCAGTGAATGATAAAAACAATGATGAAAAAAAATATAAATTTAAGCTATGCGCTTCTTGTTTGTTTCGTACTAGCTATTACCGCAATCAATAGTTTTGCAATTCAAGTCTATTATTTTTCGCCTTTAAAAATTAAAAATAATAGCAAAATTGATACAATCAAATTAATTAAGTCAGATAGTTCACTTATTAAAGAATATTCAGAACTCGCTCGCAATGGTAATGCGATTGCGCAATATAACATTGGAGTTATATACGCGAACCAGCTAGGCAACTATTTTAAGGCAGCGATTTGGTATAAAAAGGCAGCCAATCAAGGCCATCGGGCCGCACAAAATAATATAGCAGTATTGTTTGAACACGGTAATGGTGTGCAGCAGAGTTTTGAAAAAGCAATTTATTGGTACAAGCAAGCAGCAAAACAAGGCGACTCAATTGCACAGTCAAACTTGGGTGTAATGCATGAAATCGGGCGCGGTGTCAAAAAGGATATCCACGCTGCGATTAAGTGGTATCAAATTGCTGCGTCGCAAGGTGACCCTGTTGCGCAAAAGAATTTAGGTGATTTATATTTGATCGGTAGGGGCGTCGAAAAAGATTTCAATAAGGCATTTAAACTTTATTCTTCTGCTGCAAATAAAAAATTTACGCCAGCTCAAAATTCACTTGCTTGGATGTATAGCACAGGCAAATCGGTAAAACAAAATTATCGTATTGCTTTGCAGTGGTATTTGAAAGCGGGTTTGCAAGGTAGCCCGCATGCGCTGTATCGAACCGGCAATTTCTATGCAAATGGTAAAGGTGTAAAGCGCAATTATACAAAAGCGGTTTATTATTATCGATTATCAGCTGAGCAGGATTACGTTTTGGCGCAATACAGCTTAGGTTGGATGTATAGTAATGGCCGGGGTGTAAAACAAGATGATGTAGAAGCTTTGAAATGGGTTAGCAAAGCTGCCAGAAAAGACGATGAGTATTCGACAGCTTTTTTAGGCTGGGCTTATCATTATGGTCGGGGCGCAGCACAGAGCATTACGAAGTCTGTTTACTGGTATAAAAAAGCCGCAGTAAAGGGCCACAGAGCGGCTCAATTTAGCTTAGGACAGATGTACTTTCATGGCATAAAAGAAGTCAAACAAGATTATAAACTAGCGGCACATTGGTACTTAATTGCAGCTAGGAAAGGTCATGCTCCATCTCAATCTAAAATTGGCTGGATGTATGAATTTGGCAAAGGTTTGCAGCAAGATTATAAACGTGCCGTTTACTGGTTAAATAAAGCTTCGAAAAAAGGCAGTGCCTATGCTCAAAACTATTTGGGTTGGATGTACTATAAAGGTCGCGGTGTAGAGCAAAATGATGCGACAGCAATCTATTATTATCGCCTTGCAGTCACCCAGCAGTTTGCAGTTGCGCAATTTAATTTGGGATGGATGTATAAGAATGGTCGGGGCGTATCTAAGAATTTAAGCAAAGCATTTAATTTGTATATCAAAGCTGCGAAACAAGGTGATACTTCCGCACAAGCAGATCTTGCTGTTATGTATTTTGATGGTATGGGCATTAAGCGCAATATACGTCGAGGTCGTTATTGGCTGTTAAAGGCTGCAAACCAAGGTGATGCAGCGTCTCAGTTTATGCTTGGGGAATTATATTTTAACGGCAAGATAGTTAAGAAAGAACTAAAAAAGGCCTTAGATTGGTATGTTAAGGCTGCGCAGAAAGGCAATTCAAATGCACAGCTTAAAATAAGTTGGTTGTATCAGCAGGGCCATGGCATTAAGCAGAATTTTACTGCAGCGTTTATTTGGGCCAAAAAAGCCGTAACGAAAGATAATCCAGAAGCGTATCAAAATCTTGCCTTTCTTTTCTACAATGGTTTCGGCACAGAAAAAAATAAAGTTAAAGCGGCAAAATGGTTTTTACGTTCGGCTAAATTAAACCTAGCATTATCACAATATTACTATGGGCTATTGTTGGAAAATGGCTCCGGGGTTGAAAAGGATTTAGCGCAAAGTATTTTTTGGTATAAAAAATCAGCGGCCATGGGTTTTGCGCAAGCCCAATATCGCTTGGCATTAAGTTTTGAACTAGGTCGTGGATCCAAGCAAGATATAAAAGAAGCAATCAAGTGGTATAAGAGGGCGGCCTCAACGGGTGAAAAAAATTCTAATTTAGCGTTGATTCGCCTAAATATTAAATTAGAGCGAGCAGTAAAATCTCAACATGCGATCCAAGTTAAACCCTAAATCTTAGAAAATAAGTGACATAAACTATATTGGTTTGTGTCGAGATCAGTTTAAAACTAAATTAATTCGTTTTCATTTCTCAAAATCGTTCAATTCTCTAAATTAGCTCGATTTTCTACCCATGCCTAAATTTTAATCTATAAATTAGTTAATAGTAAGGGCTTAAGCGCTTGAGTGACAATATCAATTAACACTATAATACCCTTTCTAGCCCGCTTTTCTCACAGCACTTCGTAGCGAGACGGTTCAAGGGTATGCTATGACTCGTTTTCACGACCGAGAAGTGCGCAGGCATAGT
>QIKQ01000076.1 GCA_003233075.1 Gammaproteobacteria bacterium | reverse complement strand
CGCCAGCGGTAGAGTGTACGAAACTTTTATTTATAATGCACCTTAAAGGCCTGTATTTTATGGATGTCAGTGAGAGGCGGGAATTGCTGATGTTTCGTATGCTTCTCGATCTAATATTCCGCCCCAGCTTTACAACTGGTTTGGCTTTAGTCTGTCCAAGTATAAGTAGCATAAATTCTAGAGTATTGCTAATTAGTGCCAGCCCGAAAACTCATAAAATGGGATATTAACGTGCTTTAAAAAAATCATTTTTATTTTTTGTCTGACCAAGCGAGTCGAGTAAAATTTGCCTGTATTTTTCTCATTTTTCGAAAATTAACCCAGCACTCATCCTGCCGCACGATATAAATTACAAATAACGACAGAGGGGGGGGTCAAGCCTACTTAATAACACCTATGCTCTTTTACTATTGCGTTAATTTTTTTAGCCAAAAGATCGTTTTTTTAGTTCACGTTTTATATTCCTAATAATGGGAGAGACACTTCCAACATGATTTAAGCCAAACGTGGTTGATGGGTCTAAAATTTAGAGTATGACGAAATGAACTTGGTGCGTGAAACAGAACCTTAACAATGAGGAAATTCGAACGGGTTTTATGTCTAATTATCGACATAAAAGTGTAAGAGGAGGCACCTATTTTTTTACTGCTGAGGCTTATCGACGCCAAAAATTTCTATGTAATGAAAATGTTCGAGCAGCACTGCGTAATGGTCTTTTAAATATGCAACAAAAACATCCATTTCACCATCAATGCTTGAGTAAGTGGTGCATAAAATGCACCCTACTCGGCTGCCCTATAGACTTAAATTCCCTGTCTATTGTCACCAAAGGCCACCTCAAAAGTTTTGCAAATAATTTATGCGAGAAATAATAAACTTTTTAGTGTAAGGGATGAGGAGGGATGAGGCAAAAATTAAAGTACCAAGATCGCATAGGATTTTTGTTGGTAGTTTTTATTGCGATGCCGGGCACATAGTGAGCTATGTAACCAAAATCGCAATGAAAAATACCGACAAAAAGACTGGCCAGATTGGTATTTTAATAAATGCCTCATCCCTAATTACTCACCCCCTAGCGAAACGATGTCACCGGCCAGAGCCATTTGAATAACAATGAGAAGATTGTATACTTCCTATACCTAACACTATTTAGGTTAATCGGCACACCATTCAATCTGGATAAATTTCACAAGTGTCCAACCTTTACTAATATAATAGTCTCCTGTTCTACGTAAGGGTCATGTCGACTCATATGCGGACTTCGGATCCAGGTACCTGCAGGATATCGTCCATGCTCGTCGATAAACTCGCCACTTATAACATAAATTTCCTCTCCGCCAAAATGAGTATGAGACTGAAAATGTTCGCCTGCTGGCCATTTAACCAACGCTACAGATTCTGTACCACATTCATGTAGCGGCATCACTTGAAGGTTGCCAATACCCGGATGCCATTTTGCTGTACTGGTATCGATACAAACATGTACATGATCCGTTTCTTGAAACTGATGCAATTTGACTAAGATCACACAGCCTTCTTTGCTGAAAGGCGCGTGGAGAAAGCCTTGCGGATTTCTAAAATAAGTACCGGCTAGATAATCACCGGTTTCGTCAGAAAAAGTTCCGTCCAGCACTAAGATCTCTTCCCCCAACGGATGGTCATGAGCGGGAAAACTTGCTCCTGGTTTATATCGAACAATACTGGTTGCATGGCCTCTTTCTGCCTCTTCTCTTGCAAGAGGTATGCGTTCGACTCCTGGTATGGGACTTTTTATCCATTCTTGATTTCGAGTGCCTATCACCACCGATTTAGAAAAATCCATATTTAGCATCATTTTTTCCTCATCATCTTGAAAGGGCGCTATCTAATACTTAGGCAGTGGCTTTAAATGAATCTAATCTACTGATGTTATCCCACCATACTTTCAATGCTGGTAAACTATCATGTATTTTCTTCACTTCATCAACCATCATTAGATATGCATATGTCGGGGCAAGGAACAAATCAAACAAACTTAATGAATCACCAATGAAGAACTTGTTATCAGTCAGCTCCTTATTCAACAATTCCATTTGGCGTTTCACTTCAGGCAATGCATCATTAACAATATTCTCGTTCGGAGATGCACCTTTTAGCGGTTCAACGACACGCTCCCAGACCACATTACCTATCATTTGAGAAAACATATAAGAACTATAACAGTTTATTAATCGTTCCATTTTGGCTTGTTGTTTAATATCATCAGGACGTAACGACTTACCATCCGGGTATGCTCTTTCAAGGTAATTACAAATTGCAATGGTTTCATATAGAGAAAAATCACCATCTTTTAAGACCGGCATTTTGTTATAAGGATGATGCTTACGATAAGACTCTTCTTTTTGTTCGCCAGTAACAAAATTAACGTCTTTAATGTCGTATGCCATACCTTTTTCTTCCAATAACATACGAACGGTACGAACATAAGTACTGGCAGTGCTACCTAAAATTGTTAGTTGACTCATAGTTTTTACTCCTGATAATGTGGTTAAAAATGAATGGGTAATCAACCCACTTTCACGTAAATCAAACAACCTTCAGTACTGAAAGGCTAATGAACGTATCCCGAAATTCTTCGCAAGCAAAGGTATATATACCCATTAGCGTTTGAGATTTAGGTGTAACTGCATGTCCTCTTTATTCCATAGCAGCGTCGCCTAAAGCGCCTACTGTTGGTAAAATTCCTTGCAATAGAGCGACTATTGTCCGTCATTTTGACTTGCCATGAAATAAATAGAATGCACATTGACACCTAAATTTCAATTGCTATGGTATACATACGTTGAAGATGAGGAGCCTGCTTCATATTTAAAAATAGAACTACTTATATTTTATGATTATGTAAGATTATATGTATCATACAAGTTACTCCAAAATTCTTCCCAGTTTTCCTTAGCCCGAATATAACCTTCCGCCAATGGGCGCAAACCCGACTCATCAACTTGTAACATGTCATCAATTGAGTTACGAACCAGTTCGCCATGTTCAATATCTTCTTCACCTGTATGAATATCCCAAAACACCCAGTTTATGTTATCCTTCATCGCTTGAATATTTGGGTTTTTAAGTAAGCGTTTATACGCGGAAGACAAATAGACTTGGCAAAGACACTCAGCGCCCATCCCTCTTAGACCAACACCATAAAAAAACGATTCTTCCAGCATTAGCCGGCGTAAATCTTCAAGTAATGCGATATTTTCCGGGTGACGTGATTGTTCAAGCGATTTAGGATTATCACCAAGGCTTATCAAGAAATCATCCCAAAGTTTAAGGTGGGTTCTATCTGGTGTTTTACCTAACTCATCAACCGCAATTTCTGCAATCATGCATTTGAATTGCCCAAATGGTGCTTTGAACATCAAAATACCAAGGTCGCTGATAAAGTATTTAATAAAAAAACGATACTCATGAAATATTTTGATTAAAACATCCAAAGAGGCAGTTTCAAGATAGCTTAACTTATCATCCGCATCGTATTCAGCTTGCAGTTTCGAGGCGTCTGTTAAATCCCAAAAAATTTGTCTGCTTTTGATATCACTAACATTAATACTTTTGGTCATTTGTACATTTGGCATATCAATATTTCCCTTAAATTAAAATTATGTTGATAAATGTTAATGCGATTAATTATCTTGCTGCCCTTGGTGCTCATTCAGAGATTAATCATGGCCATTTGCAATCACTGACTTTATAAAAATTCCATTTGATTAATCTGATGAGATATCGGCATTTGGCGGCATTACCGAGGAATCCATCAAATATCGTGCCGGATTGCCAGCGACGCGACAATTTTTTTGAACATTCTTCAACACGACACTCGACGCACCAATCATTGCTCCGCTACTAACATTGATGTTTCCTAAAATTGTCGCATTGGAGCCAATGACAACATTATTTCCGATTTTAGGGTGCCGGTTTCCAATCTCTTTACCGGTTCCTCCCAGCGTGACGCCATGAAACAAAGACACATTGTTGCCAATTTCAACGGTTTCACCAATCACAATGCCCGTGGCGTGATCGATGAAGCTACCGTTGCCGAATTTTGCGGCAGGATGTATGTCCACGCCAAAAAGAGCAGAACTGCGATTTTGTAACCAGTAGGCAGTGGCATAATCCCGTCTATTCCAAAAAATATGCGCCATACGCTGTGTTTGCAAAGCATGAAATCCTTTAAAAAACAGAATAGCTGTAGCCAAATCATTACATGCCGGATCGTTAATTAAATACGCATTAAGATCATCCATACTCGCTCGGATAATTTCGGCGTGCTCATGAAGGGCGGCGAAAAAATATTTTTTCAGTGAAGCAGTATCAGCATCTCTTTCCGCTAACTGAATTGACAAAATTTCGGATAGAGAATCTGCAAAGCAAGTCGTCTTAAATATAGAGCGTTCTATATAACGTTGTACAACATCACACGTCACTCCCAACTTGGTAGCATCAGCATGTAGTTGTTGCCATTTCTTCCATTTTGTACTTTGACATATCTGGCAAACAACTTTGGGTGTTTGAATATTTATGATGATTTATACCTAG
>QIKQ01000032.1 GCA_003233075.1 Gammaproteobacteria bacterium | reverse complement strand
TTGAAAGAGTTAAAACAGGCTATCTCTAAGGGAGATTATCTGATGGCCAGTTTGCAGTTAGCTAGCGTGTTTCAGCCTGGCAGTTGTCAACCTGATGACTATCAACGCAAAGTAGAATTGTGGATTGAGCAAGCAAAAATATTTGTGGGTTCAACTGATATCACTGTGGAAAATTTTAAACGCTTCATTCAATTTTTTTATGTGACATTAGCCTTCAGTGGCGATGAAAAAAACTATTTTTCCTGTCAATACAGTTTGTTAGATCATGTTCTTGATTACCGTACTGGCATCCCTGTTAGCCTTGCCATTGTGTTCCAATCTATGGGCAGAACTCTGGGTTTTGATGTGTGTGGGGTGAACTTTCCTGGACATTTTTTACTTAAGTGTCGTTTTAGTCAGCAGCCTGATATTTATTTAGATCCCTTGAATGGTAACCACCTGAGTCGACAAGATTTGGAGTCTCTATATTTTTCTATTTTGCACGAAATAGAAGATGAAAAAATGCCAGAAGAAGCTTTGCACGAAGCAAGCTGCGACGAGACTATTATTAGATTATTACATAATTTAAAAGCTTCTTACATCAATGAAAAATGTTATTCAAAAGCGCTAACCGCAGTAGAGCTATTAGTCAATTTGTGTCCCAACGATCCTTATGAGAGAAGAGATCGAGGGTTTTTATTACACCAATTGGATTGTACTCAAATGGCAATTGCAGATTATCAGTATTTTATTCGCAAGTGCCCTAAAGATCCCGCCACACAACTTTTGCAAGCCCAGTTACAACAGCTGAGTGAACAGATCCCAGCCGTTTTTCACTAGTTATGGCTACGGTACTTTTATGCGCTCTGACCATGCTATTTACTCGACTTTTTTATTATTTCAGTAAAAAATTGTATGTTGATGTTTTTTGTTGTAATTTCACTATTACTATCTAGTAAGCAAAGTTTTTTGGAAAGTTTGTTTTATGTCAAAAATCGAAGAAGAATCACCCCAGATCCCAAAGTTTAGAAGAAAAACAACTGATGCTATTCAGCACCCACCAACATTTGAAGAATACAAGTCATATGGAGATATGCCGTTTGACTTCATGAGAAAAGTGACTGCAAAAAAGTACGGGTTTAGCAGTAAAGGTATATATTTGCATTGGCATGACTTTAATCATCGATTTGATAAGGATTTCAAAAATAAGAAAGTTTGGGCTTGGTGGGCTCTCCATTTTAATCGAGGGTTAGAGCAACACGATAATTTAACTTCAGAATATGGCTCTCGTTTCATCTGGAGCCCAAATGCACTGAACCATTACCCTCCTAAAATTGAAAAGCTCTATAGATTTGAACACACTGGAATAACAAGCGATCAAAAAAGGCATTTGCTAGTTAAAAGTTTGATTATGGAAGAGGCAATTACTAGCGCGCAGTTAGAAGGAGCCGCTACAACAAGAGCTGTAGCAAAAGAACTGCTATCATCTGGTAGGGAGCCTGCTGATGACTCTGAAACAATGATTTTAAGTAATTGGAACTTAATGCAATATGCTTTAGATAACCTAGATAGAAACCTAGATATAGAGTTAATACAAGAGTTCAATCATATAGCCACAGAAAAAGTCAGTGAAAATGAACATATACCTGGAGTGGTAAGAGATAAAATAATCAATGTTGTCAAGAGCGATGGCGAAGTCACTCACACTGCTCCTGTCCCATCTGAAATACACAGGTTATTAGAAGGGTTATGCGTATACGCTAATACTGAGCATACAAATATTGAGTATATACACCCTGTTATAAAAGCAATCGTTATACATTTTATGATTGGTTATATTCATCCTTTCTTAGATGGAAACGGTAGAACCGCAAGGGCGTTATTTTACTGGTACGCAATAAAATATGGCTATGAAAACCTCCAATATATTTCTATTTCTGCATTACTAAAGAAAAAGGTCAATCATTATGGACGTGCGTACATCAGGACTGAAACAGATCAATTCGATTTAACATATTTCATACAGTTTAATTTAGAAATTATTGTCAGTGCTTTAGGAGATTTTTCATCTTATATTCAAAATAAAATTGATGAAAATAGACGTATCGTAGAACGCCTCTCTGAATCACCCTTATATGGCCATTTCCAACGGCAGCATATTGATATTATATCAAAAGCCCTTAAAAATCCTGGGAGAGAGTTTTCGGTAAAAGAAGTTGAACAGGACAACAATGTTAGTTCAACTGCTGCTAGGGGGTACTTGGACAAATTGTATAAGCTAGGGCTTCTTTTAAAATATAAATCGAAAGGAAATAAATATACATATTTTGCTCCAGCAAAACTTCAACAAACACTATTTCCGAGAAAATAAATACACTTACAATCGGGTGGGGTACAAATTTCTAGTCTTCTGCTCCCGAAGTCGTAAGGTGGCTGCGTACAATTTCAAAATAGAGTGAGAACCTATGATATGTTTGTTTAAGGTAGTGAAGTATAATTCGTGCGTTATGTAGAGAGTAAAGTCCCCCATATCTTCAGTAATAGCGCCTGATTAATCCTTGAGAGTTCTGCACTAGGCAACGGCGCTTTGCTGGTGATAATACAAACACACCACTGTATATATTTAATGGGATAGTAAATAGGTTAATTAAGTTTTGGTTAAAACTTGACGGATAGCTTGAGTTAACTGCCTGAGTTGCGATGGCTCAATAATGTAGGGCGGCATAATATATACAAGTTTACCGAAAGGCCTGATCCATACGCCTTGTTGCACAAAGGCTTTTTGTAACTCAGCCACGTCTACTTCAGATTTACATTCTACGACGCCAATAGCACCAATGACTCTAACGTCTACGACTGCCTCCAATTCAATACAAGGTGCTAATTCATCACGTAATTGCTTTTCAATCTGAGACACTTGTGCCTGCCAGTTATTTTGTTGGATGATCTTTAAACTAGCATTAGCCACCGAGCAGGCTAGGGCGTTTCCCATAAATGTTGGACCATGCATAAATACACCTGGCTCACCTTGGCAAACACCTTGAGCCACATCTTCAGAACAAATAGTGGCTGCCAACGTCATATAGCCACCCGTCAAAGCTTTACCTAGGCATAGTATATCTGGGCTGATATCAGCATGTTCACAGGCAAATAATTTGCCTGTACGGCCAAAGCCTGTGGCAATTTCGTCACAAATTAGCAGTATGTTGTAGTCGTCGCAAAGTTGTCGACAGCGTTTTAAATATTCGGGGTGATAAATCCGCATACCGCCAGCATTTTGCACTATGGGCTCGATAATAAGTGCCGCTAGCTCATTATGATGAGTCTGAATAAGCTGCTCTAGTGGTTTGATATCATCTTCATTCCACTGTTTATCAAAGCGAGTTTGTGGTGCTGGGGCAAAAATTTGTTGGGCCAAGGCATCAGAAAATAAACTATGCATGCCATTAACAGGATCGCAGACCGACATAGCAGCAAACGTATCGCCATGATAACCATTGCGAGGCGTGATAAATTGGTGTTTATGACTGTTGCCCTGACACGCCCAGTATTGCAAAGCCATTTTCATCGCCACTTCAACTGATACCGAACCTGAGTCAGCCAGAAACACTCGGTCTAGCCCTTGGGGCGTGATATCCACCAATGTACGGCATAAGTCAATTGCAGGTTTATGCGTTAATCCACCAAACATCACATGAGCAA
>QIKQ01000162.1 GCA_003233075.1 Gammaproteobacteria bacterium | reverse complement strand
AATATTAGCTTTTTATGCTTCTCCGACGAATTGCAAAAACACCCATAAGACCCAGCAAAAATAAGATATAAGTTGATGGCTCAGGAACTGCTGCAACATTCGCATTAAAGGTAATATTGTCGTACGCTATGCCCGCAGGATCAGTATTAGTAATAGAAACACCAGCAATTAAATCACCGCTAGCAACTTCAAACCCAAAAAACGAATTAGCCGCAGCTTGAGTAAATGATCCTAATAACGAACCATTTGTACCAAATAAATCAACCGTAAAATCTCCGCCATCAACACCAACGATATCAAATCCAAAGATACTCGTTTCAACATCAAATAGAATTGATAATGCACCTTCTCCTACAGCCCCACCTAGATCACCATAGATAGTATTTGATCCAGAATGAAAAAGTATACCAATATTATCAGCAACAGCTGCATTCGCTTCAAGTGCTAGAGGAGTACTGGGCAAACCTGAAAGGGAATCAAAACCACCAGCGGTACTTAGAGTTTGGCCGGCAAACTTTTCACCATATGTTGCACCTGATTGACTTATGAAGCCAGCTACAGAACCAGTGCTTAAAGCGTTAAAATCATTAGTCGTAGAACCTGCTACTGAGTTATTAACTACAACGACCGCTGAAGCATTAAACGCCAATAGTAGTAAAGATAAAAATAGATACTTTGAAATAGATTTCATAATTATTCCTTTATTAATTATTGATATGATAAACGTTAACTATGCCTACATGCTTATGCCCTGCATGTTTTTTTAGTTTGTAAACTGACTAAATTATACAGAAGTTTTCGTGAAGGGTCACGAAGTAGCCTATAGAAATATTAAGATTGATATATTGTTAAGTGAAAGTATGCATTTGAGTCCGCATGGATAGGGTAGAAGCTCAAGTTCTACAACTTCCTTGTCTAACACCAGTAGTATCAATAAATATTTTATATACTTACTATAAAAATACTTATGTAGAAGTTAAATACCTTAGCCTATCGGACGTTATAAGAATAAAAAATAATTCGGATTGGCAAGCAATAATTAATGAATTGCCTATATTTTTTATGTCGCTTTTGTCAAAAAAGTTTTTTTACAAAAGAAACTGTTTGGGTGGTAATTACTTGCAAGGAATACTCATAAACGCTAAACAGTTTCCAGTTTGACGTAATCCAATACCAACCACTTGCTTGATACTCAAAATTGATTTGCACGCGTTTACTTTTACCATCGCCTTCATACGCCAAGATTGTGCCTTCACCAAACTTTTTATGTTGTACACGTGTACCTAACTTTATAGCGTGTTCTTCCTGATACGCCTTATTAAGAGTTGTTTTTGCGTTAGGATTGGTTTGGCCGCGATAGACTGGCCGCGACACTTTTACCTTTGGTCTTAATTCATGCAATAGTTCTTTTGGAATTTCATTAATAAAACAAGAGACACGTTGATGACTTTCTTGACCGTGCATACGCCGAACCTCGGCGTAACTTAAAATAAGTTTTTTCTTAGCACGAGTAATGCCCACATAACACAAGCGGCGTTCTTCTTCTAAACTCGCACTGTCTTCTATCGATCGGCTGTGAGGAAATAAACCTTCTTCCATACCTGACATAAAAACTAAGGGGAATTCCAAGCCTTTAGCAGAATGCAAAGTCATAAGCTGAACACAGTCTTCCCACTCATCAGCCTGACCTTCGCCAGACTCCAAAGCAGCGTGGGCTAGAAAACTATCTAAGTTACCAAGATCTTCATCTTCCGCTGGTTTTTCAAATGATTTCGCAGCATTAACCAATTCATCTAAGTTTTCAGTTCGTGATTGACCTTTTTCCGACTTGTCCTTGCCTAAATATTCATATAATCCACTTAACTGAACCGTCTGATTTACTTGCTCATCAAGCTTAGAATTTTTGTAGTGAAAATCAAACTCATCAATCAGGCTAAAAAATGTTTTTACTGCACTTTGCGCCCTACCACTTAACGTTGTAGAATTAAGTAAATCAACACCGGCATTCCACATCGTTTTCTGAGAATCTCGGGCATAATCTCGAATAACTTCAACGGTACGATTACCAATACCTCTTGGTGGCGTATTAATAATACGTTCAAACGCGGCATCATCATCTCTGTTTTGCATTAATCTTAAATAAGCCAGCGCATCTTTAATTTCAGCTCGGTCGAAAAATCGTAAACCGCCATAAACACGATAGGGCACACTCGCCGACATTAAACATTCTTCAAATACCCGCGATTGCGCATTAGAACGATAAAGAATCGCGACTTCTCGCCTCTCATTACCCTCCTTAACCCAGGATTGAATTGCATCAACAATAAACCGTGCTTCGTCATAATCGTTAAAACCTGCATACAAGCCAATGGGATCACCTTTCTCGCCTGCTGACCAAAGTTCCTTGCCTAATCTCCCTGTATTATTGGTAATGAGAGCATTGGCTGCTTCTAATATATTTCCGGTAGAACGATAATTTTGCTCTAATTTAATGACTTCTGCAGAAACAAAATCTTGACTAAAGCGCTGAATGTTTTCGATTTTAGCACCGCGCCAACCGTATATTGATTGGTCATCGTCTCCCACTACAAAAACCTTACTGCTTTCACCTGCCAATAATTTAATCCAAGCGTACTGCAAGGTATTGGTATCCTGGAATTCGTCAATCAGCAAGTGACTAAAGCGTTGTTGATAGTGCAGCAGCAACTCGGGGTTTTGACTTAAAAGCAAATGCGAACGAATTAACAACTCACCAAAATCAACCAAACCAGAGCGTTGACAAGATTGCTCATACAATTGATATATTTCAATCATTTTTTGTTGAACCGAATCGCCACTCGGTTCAACCTGATTCGCACGTTGCCCCTCGTCCTTACATTGATTAATAAACCACTGAACTCGGCGCGGCGGCCACTGCGCTTCATCCAAATCCAAGCCTCGAACTAGACGCTTAATAATGCGAAATTGATCGTCGGAATCAAGTATTTGAAAACCTTGGGGAAGATTTGCTTTCTCAAAATTGGCGCGCAATAAGCGATGAGAGATACCGTGAAAAGTACCAACCCACATGCCCGCTACCGGCCGATTTAGCATGATTTCGATGCGTTTACGCATCTCAGCCGCCGCCTTGTTGGTGAAAGTGACAGCTAATACCGCATAAGGTGAGACATTTTCGACCGCCATAAGCCAGGCTATTCGATGCACCAACACGCGGGTTTTACCGCTACCGGCTCCCGCCAATATAAGTCTATGTTCTGCTGCTGCGGTAACAGCTTTACGTTGCGCGTCGTTGAGAGGATCAACTATGTGAGTCACATCCATGAAATTTTTGCCTTTGCTGGAGGTTAAGTCTTGTCTTTATTATATCACGCATTAGCAATTCGCTGTAACCCAATGCAAATCATCTTAAAATAATTCTCTAAGCCTTAGCGCGCATTTAAAACAAAGACGGCTTCATTATTTTGTTACAAACTATTTTAGGAATTACGTTTACCGTATTCTGCTAAGCAATTGTTTACGATTTGACCTTATGGCTTAACTTGCAGCTAAAAATAAAATCACATTGGCATTCAAACTTGAATTAGTCTCCACGGTCGAGATATGAGCAACAAAATTATGCGCTACAGTTTTCGAGCGTATCGCTTTTAATAAAATCGATATGCTGCGTTCAAAGCCCAATTCCGCACCATAAAATTATTAATTAAATAAGGTGCCAATATAGATCATCTACCTAGTGCACATTATTTTACATTTCTATTGAGTGATGGATATTTATGCATAAAAGTTTGCTAAACATTTTTTCTAATAAAATTAGTCGTTTGCAGACTTTAGCCAAACCCATTCACGCGCCACTATTAATTTAATGACAAATAATGCTTATAAATACCAATTTCTTACATTAATTCTACAAAATTTATTCTGCAGTAGGTTTACAAAGGACACTGGATTGCATTATTCTAATTCCTGCTTAGGGCATCTCTAATTGTGCCCTTTTGCCCTCGGGCGGCGTTGTCGGACTTTTTAAAATGCGGGTCGCGCAGCGATAAACTGCGATTTTAAAAAGTCCTCTGCCTTGCCTGAGAACAAAATTGCTAATTTTTAGAGCTGCCCTAAGGTAGAGCATCCAAGATTTTTGATAACTAAAAGTTATCACTAAGTCTTAAGTGTATCAACGAGAGTCAGCTAGTAATTAATATTTAGACTTCACTTAAATTATATTATTTTGCTATTGCTATATTAAGACTTAATAATGAGACAGTGAACTCTAAACCACGCGTTTTATCGGGAGTAAAACATGGAAGAATTTCTCAGAGTAATGTATCGAATTACAGCCTTTATTGGCTTCCTTCTACTAGTGAGTATGATTTCTCTAGCGACCTTAGATTTTATAGACGTTGATAAAAATATAAATTTTGATAAATTGGATTTAACCAATACCGGCATGGTTAAACGAGGCTATCTCGTCGATGCCCACCTTAATTGCACCAATGGATTTTTAGGCTTATCTATTTTGAAACTACGCTTTTATTACAAACCACTAAGCAATCAATTTAAAACAAAATCAAATGCAAAAAAAGCCTGTCAAGATCGCGGTTTTAGCCCAAATGAAACTTTTTGACTAAAAATGAGTAAATCTTATAGATAAATATACAGAAAAATGCGACTAGTTAACTTCCTCCGGCTTTGGAATACCCGCTTCCTTGTGTATTCTTAGTGCAGGTTTAAACCCCCCGCGCATTAACCGATAACTAATTTTCTCTGAACAAGTCCTATTTTCAGCTCACTAAAGTACTAGCCCGCTTTTCTCACAGCACTTCGTAGCGAGACGGTTCAAGGGTATGCTATGACTCGTTTTCGCAACCGACAAGTGCGCAGGCATAG
>QIKQ01000233.1 GCA_003233075.1 Gammaproteobacteria bacterium | reverse complement strand
AGTTAAGTGAAACATTATCATAAACTATGGGGCAGCAGTGTGGCAAAATGTATCATGCAATTTGAAGACTCACCTGAATTTACCAAAAGCTGATAAAATTAAAAATTTGTTCTTGCAAAATGCGCTCGTAGAACACAATGAAGCAGTCCGCCTTGGTGTCCTGAGCAACTACAAGTTGCGAAGTGATCTTGATGAGATCAGCAGAGAAGCTGCGCTTATTCGTGACGCTCCGAGGAATGTTTCGCTTGCTGTGTAATGACGAGTTTTTTTTTGCCTCGAATGTCCCTTGGAGGTTGCGATCTGACGATGCAATTACCTTTAAGAGAATTTAGCGTTTTATTCGTATGACTGTTTTTCTTCTTCGTTCATTAAATCTAGAGTTGACTCAGCCATTAGATTCATTAGTACAGAATAAAGGGAATCACCTTTGCGCTTAATAAATGACAGTAGTTTTTGTTCTCGCTCATCCATGGTCTCAAGGAATCGCTTGTCGCCTTCGCCTTTTCTTAACCAATCTCGATTGATATTAAAGACATGCTCTATGGCGATGGCAATTACCTTGGGAATATCATCTTCGCCTTTTTCCATTCGGGAAATCTTTGATTGATGTATGCCGATCAGTTTACCAAAGTTGATTTGATTTAAGCCGGCTTCACGACGCATTTCTACTAAACGTTGGCCGGGTGATTGAATATTATGATGAATGTTCTTAGTTTGATCTGTAGTATAAGGTATGGCATCCATTGTCAAAGTCCTGTTTTGATAATTTTAAAATTATTGTATAAATTGTGCGAGACAATAAATAACTTTAGAGTACTACCAAAATAATCCAAAAAGTTGAAAAATATCTTCTGATTAAGCTTATGTTAACAGTTTAGATCCCCGATGTTTTTTAAAAACAACTTCGATTTAAATTATGATACTTTAACTCACATCGAGTCAATCATTATTCAATATGGCAATGACATTATCAAACGTAAGTCTACTTACAATTTTGACAAGCCTCGATGTTTGAAAATCTCGTAAACAGTTGAATCATAAAGAATATTTATTATTGTGGATAAAATATCCAAAATAGATTTTTTGAATCATTGCTTTTCACTTAGCTAATTATTTTTTTAGCTGACATCATTATCGTCTGATAAAAATTAAAGACTTTAGTGATTAATGTGGACCCTAGAGTATTTGTTATAGGTCTTAAGTGTTTGACTGCACTTAGCAAATAATGGTTAAAAGTTGCATCGAATTTTAACATGCCATAAAAAATTGAAATAATGCTACTAATATAAGACTTACACTAATTAAGGTAATGCATTCAACTTACTCCGTAGCTTGCGGCGGGGTATTTTATTTTAGGTCTCTGGGGCTTTAAGATAGCCAAATGTTGGTTTTATGGTTAACAAGGATGAAAATTATTCTTACAAAACAATCAGATACAAGGTAGATACGGTGTGATTGTTAAATTTGTTACACTCTATAGTCAAACTCAGACGCCAGATGCAGAATTCTAACGTTAAAACTAAACGTTAGTAGCTTTGTATTGGGATTAATTTTTTAGCTACTTTATTAGGGATAAATAAAATGGATTTAAAAGATGTCTAGTGAAATTATGTTTGCCGGAGGAATTGCTTTAGGCGTATTTTCAATTCTGGCGCTATTTTTAATTATGTCTGTCGTCCTGATGCGCGAAGTACCTAAGGGTTTCGTGTATATGTTGCTGCGCAAGGGAAAGCATCATCGCAACCTTGATGCTGGCACTTATTTTTTATTACCCTTCGTCGATAAAATTGGTGTAAAAGTTGACATTCAAGACAAGGAAACCCAATTTGAACGGCATGTCAGTTATTCCAAAGAAGGAATACCAGTCCAATATCTGCCGATTGTAAATTACCATGTCAGTGATCCTCTCTTATTTGGCCAAGCTGCTAATTTTCAAATGAATGAATTTGAAGCAATACTAGGATCAACTCTGAATTTAGTTATGCAAAAGTTAACAGCAAAAATGATATTAACTTCTCGCACAGCGTTTTATAGTATTCTTGGTGACGAGATTAATCAGGAATTGCATGCTTGGGGTCTTTCGTTAAATAGCATTAAGTTAGCGGAGATGTCAATTCCCAAGTCTATTATTTCTCAGCTAAAAGGAAATAAGTCAGTTGCGATTGAAGAAATCGGTGAGTTATCTCGTTCAAGTTCGGTCAATGAAATTGAATGGGCGACAATGAATGAGCAAAGTTTTGAGTCCTTGCTTACTGACAGTGCGGATAAAAACCAAGAGAATAAGAATTTAATAAAAGAAATTTCAGAATTAGAAGCAAATAGTGTGTCCGATGAAACAGATAGGGCAGTTGAAGCGAAAAAGACATTTATTAGTCATTCAGGGTTTACTTATTCACTTAAAGATAATGATTAAGCTTGCTAGGTTTAGACGCAGCAAGAAGTGAGTAAAAATAGTTATAATTATTGAAATACGCGACTTTAATGATTAAAAATAATACAATTTCGAGCACTGTTTTTACAAAAGACAGAAAATTCATGAGAAAACTTGCAAATCTAGTAGTGCGCTGTATTTTTACATGTATGAATCTAGTTATACACGTTAGGGTTTGGCGAAAATGATCCGATTTAAAGGTATGGATTTCGTCATTCTAATGAAGTCTGAGGAAGCGACAAGCATCCTTAGCGCTTGGCGACAGCAAATTATTAGTCACCAACAAAATATCGCATACGAAACTCTTGATCGACATTTAAATCGATTACTCTTGTTAATTAAAAAGGCATCAATTGAAACGATTAATCTAGATCCACCTGATGACCCCATTAAATCAGAAGAAGCGTGTAAGTTATTGGCAGACGCGGTGACACAAGTAGTACTAGATTTAGTTGAAAATACTTTAGCGTATGACGGTTTTCCAAGTGATCGAAAAAATCAACTTGTTTGGCTTACATGGAATTTAATGTTTTATGAACAATTAGCTAATTATCTTTTTGAAAAGAAAATCTGCTTGCCACCCTTTAAGGTAAATTTGCCAGTTAATGATGAGCTGATTTGTCGTTATGTTCGTAATCAAGTTTATGACAAGCAATATAGTGATATCATTAAAGATGACTATTCTGGGCACACTCAAGAAGCAGAAATTCGTTTAGAAAGTGTTAATGATTCAATCGAAGTATTAACTAAATTACAAGATTGTTTTGAAGTGAGTAATGAGCTTGCCCATTTGTATATCGAACGAATTCGAATTTTACTTGGTTTGGGACGAAAAGAAGAGGCAGTTAAAACTAATGAAGACGCTAAATCTTTATTAAGTAAACATCAAAGTGGCACGGATTACTTTAAAGTGCTCGAGCAGGAAGCTTAGCTAAATAGTTAGATAAACCTAGGATAAGTCTTCTAAATATTTTATTTCACCATCCAGATATTAAATAATTCACACTTCCACGTAAGCAGTTTGCCCAAGGATAAGGATCTTGCGACCCGAGTCAGCGCAACTGGTGCAGTAAGTACCTGATGAAATAAGCGGGTTAGCATAGTGAATTTGCTAGCGAATTGTGTCTGCAAATCGTTGATTGAAATATGTAAAAACTAAAACCCTCTAATATCAACCTCTTAGATCGAAAATTAGGTATTCAAAAAGAGATTTGAAAGCATTAGAATAGAGTTTAAGTATTAGCGCATGTTATCGAATACACTAT
>QIKQ01000078.1 GCA_003233075.1 Gammaproteobacteria bacterium | reverse complement strand
CAGCTACCGAAGCACGGGCGCGGGTGTGGTTTGCACGCGATGCAATTCGCTTGAAACTGGCACTGGCAACCGATATGGAAAAGTTGCAGAAACCGTTGTCGAACTATCTCGATGGCCATTCATAAATCCGAAAGATAGTTTGTTGCTCTACCGGGATGGATTGTTTCCAATGAGTCACTCCTGAAGGGATACTGTAGGCAATCGTGCCTACCTGTTTTCTGTTTATACGCTGATCGAACTCGACGTAGTATCCGGTCGTCTGCTCCGTAGAATCAGACAGACGATAAAAACTACCCACAGGTTATGCGTCTGGGCGAGGGATATATACGGGTGGACGCGGACCCAGCAATTAGCCATAGCATGAATACCGATTCGGGATCACGTCGGCTGCTCGCTTTCTATCCCCTTGTTGGATAAGATCAACCAGGCTTCGGACACACACAACCCTATCGTTTCCCGGCCAAGGAACAGGACAAACCATGATGAAGAAAAGTGTCACGCTTTTAGCCGCACTCCTGATGTTGGCCGTGGCCGCCGCCCCCGCATTCGCCATGACCAAGCAGAAGGCCAAACAATTAGGCCAAGCGGCCTACCACGGTAGCACCGCGGCCCTGACTCATCTTGAGGCCGTCGCCATGCAAGGGCTGAAACCAACTTGGACGTTGCCTACTTTTTTGACCAGGGCGTGCCGCAAGACGGCCTAAAAGCTATTTACTGGTGAAAAAATCCGCTGCTCAAGGCGGAAAGCTCGGCGCCAAGGCCCAGACACCCATCAACCGGGCCGAACACGGAAGCTAGGACGGGGGTTCCGGCGTGCCCGTTTGCCTTTTACCCAGTGAAGGATTAGTGTCATGGACAGGCATGGAATACAGCATGGGAGCAGGAAAGGAATAATGTCTAGACCTATCCAAATATCAGCCCATTCTGTCTATATGACTGTTATGTGCAGAGAAAATCAGGAGCTCATGCATGAAAAAATTTGACCTTAATATAGAGAAGATACTTGAAGATTGGGAAATGCATCATGCGATTAGAGAAATAATCGCAAATGCTCTTGATGAACAACTTTTAACAAAAACCAAAGATATAGAAATTGTTAAAAATGGCAGCTCTTGGATTATTCGTGACTTTGGTCGTGGAATAAGATACTCGCACCTTACGCAAAATGAGAATCAAGAAAAACTTAATAATACGAATGTAATTGGAAAGTTTGGTATTGGGCTTAAGGATGCCTTAGCAACTTTTGACAGGCGAGGGGCGGTTGTATCTGCCAAATCGAAGCATGGTCTAATATCCATTAAAAAGTATCCTAAACAGGGGTTTGGCGATATTTTAACATTACATGCGATAATTGAAGACCCAATTGAAATAGATTTTGTAGGGACAGAGTTTGAGTTAAGGGGTGTAACGGATGAAGATATTGAATCAGCAAAAAAACTTTTTCTGAAATTCTCTGGTGAGAAAATAATTGAAACTACAAAACATGGGCAAGTCGTCAAGCGAGACGAAAATCAAGGGAATATCTATATTAACGGTGTGAAGGTAGCCGAAGAAGATAACTTTCTATTCAGCTACAATATCACGAAGTTAAGTGTACCTATAAAAAAAGCGCTCAACAGAGAGCGATCCAATGTTGGACGCAGTGCATATACTGAATCAGTTAAAAAAATATTGCTCGCCTCAAAAGAACATGAAGTTGCTGAAATACTCGCAAAAGATCTAACGAACATCAATGAAGGAACTGCGCATGATGAGTTGACTTGGATTGATGTGCAAGAACACTCCGTTAAAATTCTAAACCAAAAGGGGAAATATCTTTTTATTACTTCCGTTGAGGCAATGCTGCATCCCGACATGATTGATCATGCAAAAACTAGCGGACATGAGGTCATCACCATACCGGAGAATTTAAAAGCTAAAATTCAAGGCCAAACAGATATAATCGGAAATCCAATAATTGATATTGGTCAGTTTGTTGAAAACTATAATGATAGTTTTGAGTATAGTTTTATTGACTCAGAGCAATTTATGGATAAAGAAAAATCAGTTTACCAACATACTGAAAAAATATTGGCTATATTTGGTGAAATTCCAAATAAAGTAAAACACATTAGAATATCAGCTATGATGAGAAAGGATTTTTCTGAGGAGGAAGAAACGCTTGGTTGTTGGGATGATAAAACGAGTTCAATTGTCTTGGCTCGTAAAACTTTAGGGTCGCTTCCCGAATACTCTGGCACATTGGTTCATGAGTTAATACACGCCAAGACTGGCTACCGAGATGTTACAAGAGAATTTGAGAATTCTTTGACTGGAAAGATTGGCGATCTTTATTGCAAAATTGCGGCAGCACATAACAAGACAAATTCACTCGGACACCAAAAAGCGCCGCTCCTTCGTCGCTTTGCTTTTTGGCGCCGGTGATTTGCGGCGTTAGCTCACTATTAACTCTAAAGGACATTCGACGTGAAGTTGGTTAATTTTTCAGTTACAAATTACAGAAGCATTACTGCCGCACATAAGATCGCCATATCTGAAACAACAGTTTTAATCGGCCGAAATAACGAAGGTAAATCTAATTTACTCAAAGCTTTATCTATCGCAATGGAGGCGCTTCAAGAACACGCACAAAATGAAATGCATCGTAGAATTAGCAGAAGACCTTCCTATCGGCGGAGTGAAAATACTTATTTTTGGGATCGCGATTTCCCAATTGCCCTACAAGATAGAAAAGGGCAAAAACAATCTATCTTTAGGCTTGAATTCGAATTAGACAACAATGAGGTTGATAGCTTTGTTAATGAGGTTAAGTCAAATCTGAATGGTTCTTTACCGCTAGAAATAAGGATAGGGGAAGATAATAACCCAAGCATAAAAGTGTCAAAAAAGGGAAGAGGGTCTACAACACTAAATTCAAAATCTAGAAAGATCGCTGATTTCATTGCACGTAGAATACATTTCAACTACATACCTGCGGTGAGAACCGATCAAGAGGCATTGTCCGTTATTTCCGATATGCTATCTAGTGAATTGGCAACATTAGAAAGGGATGAAAATTATAAAAAAGCACTAAAAGTTATAACTGATTTGCAGACGCCTATATTAAGGAGCCTTGCAGACCGAATAAAAAAACCGCTATCAGAATTTCTTCCCAGCATAAAAGACGTAAATATTGAATTTACTGAGGGGGCGAGGAGGTATGCTCATAAAAGGGATTTTCAAGTTATCATAGATGATGGAACAGCAACGAGTATTGAATTTAAAGGAGATGGCGTAAAAAGCCTCGCCACCTTAGGGCTATTAAAAAACAGGATCACTGAAGGTGGCGCCTCTATTATTGCTATCGAAGAACCAGAATCACACTTGCATCCAGCGGCAATACACCAGCTAAATGAAATAATATGCTCCTTATCTGACGAAAACCAAGTAATTATTAGTACACACAATCCACTATTTGTTGATAGAGAAATGATTAGATCAAACATTATCATCGACAGTGGAAAAGTCTCACCAGCTAAAAATATTCGAGAAATACGCGAACTATTGGGCATCAAAGCATCGGATAATCTCGTTAATGCTAATTATGCGCTTGTCGTTGAAGTAGAAGAAGATAAAGTAGCGCTTCTGTCATTGCTTCCAATCTTAAGCACTAAGATATCAAAATGGTTAAAAAGTAATTTGTTGGTAATTGAACCAATTGGCGGAGCAGGGAATCTACCTTACAAACTGTCGCTAATAAAGAATTCATTGTGCGTATACCACACGCTGCTTGATAATGATGCGGCAGGAAGAGATGCATTTGATAAAGCCAAAGATGACGGGTTGGTTTCGGTAAAAAACAATACATTCGTTAACTGCTTAGGAATGACGGACTCAGAATTCGAAGATTGCATTGATCTAAATGCATACAAAGATGAGGTGCTAGAAAAATATGGGGTCACTTTAGATAATGCAGCCTTTAGAAACAATCATAAATGGTCTGATCGAATGCAATCCGCATTTATGGGGCAAGGGAAACCCTGGGATAAGAAACTTGAAATAGAAGTTAAATCATTGGTAGCTTCTTGTATTTCTGGCGCGCCACATTCTGCCCTAAATGATCATAAGAGAAGCTCCATAGACTCCTTAGTTGAAGCATTAGAGAATATGGTAAAGAGCTAACAAACGCATGCACTCGGACAGAAAAAAGCGCCGCTTCGCTCTGCTTTTTTCTGCCGGTGATGCGAAGCGTTATGTCTAAAGGAAGTCTATGAATATGGCGGATTCAACTTCGAAGTGAAACACCCGAGTCATAAGGAGGACATCGCAGTAGCGTGAGGTTTGACAATCATTCAG
>QIKQ01000332.1 GCA_003233075.1 Gammaproteobacteria bacterium | reverse complement strand
TTGCTTCAACGTCGTAACTCGGACCGCCTTTATAAACTGTTCCAGGGCCGTCGGGTGGATCAATAATGAGTGCACCGTACATTCCCATTTCGGCATGCAACACAGTATTAGTATGGCAATGATAAAAATAAGTGCCCGCATGACTGGCTTTCCATTGATAGGTGTAAGTCCCATCAACGTCAAACGAGGTGTGACCAACACCATCATTGACATCACTGGGTTCTATGCCGTGGTGATGAATAGTATGCAACCACATCATTCCTTGATTACTAAATACGGTATGTACGATTTGGCCCTCTCGCACTCTGATCGCAGGTGATGGAAATTCTCCGCCCATACCACCGCCACCACCAGTAAACCCCCATATTGGAATGTTGCGCCCATCGTCCGCTTGAAACGAACCATTCATATAAACACCTCGGGAAAAGCTGATATCAGGCGTGACTCGACCCGGTGTCGACGGTGCACCCGGATAGGTATAACACGCATTGCCCATTCCGCCACCGCCACCGCCACCCATCATAGTGTTACTGGAAGTAGAAGTGTTAGTGTTAGTGTTAGTACTGGATTTTTTGGATTTTCTTCTCTTTTTATCGCTCATAGCTGAACCCTCCAAACTACTTAAAGTTAATAAGTGTCGCTGTACCAAACTGATACAATCCACCGCCCGCGGTTTGAGTCATTTCATCGTGAAGATGCATGACATACTTGCCTTTGGTAACCGGTGGGTGAGCGTCAGGAGGCGGCTCGAATGGAAAAATCACATCGACCTTGCCCCTATTATTGTCGATGCCGACAACATCCTTTAACCAAATTTGATCACGATTTTTACCATTTTCAGTTAACCACTCAACGTGGTTCGCATGCCAATGCATTGAATGCGTACACAGGCCCGCATTTAAAACACGAATCAAAGTTCGATCGCCAATAGAGCCTTGCAATTTCGAACGAGGATCGTAACCAGAGTCTTTAGTGGGATCACTATAATCTGACGCACCCGGCGGCCGAAGACTTAAGCCGTTAATTGTGAAGTAATCAGGTGTGAATTTGGAGTTAGGCGTACTGCCGCTATTGAGTCGGGAGTTCCAAGTTGAATCAATATCATTAAAAATCCAAAATAATTGTTTTTTAAAGGTCGGACTCCCAGAATACAGCTCATCACTACTGTTACTTGGCATAATTGCGAAACCGCCATGTAAGCCAAGTAGCCTATTATACGGTGCAGAAACATTATCGTAATATAGATGAGAACCAACTTTGTCTGCAGTAAACTCGATTGTTTTTGAACTACCTGGGTCAATCGTGCCCGAATCTACCAGCCCGTCAATCACAAAACTGTGGGGGGTCGACAGTGTATTATTAATTGTTATGCGTACCGTGTCTCCTTCTTGCACAGTTAATGAATTCCCGGGTACATCAAGAGAATCACTCGCGCTACTAAAACCTCTAGAGTAAACTGGCGTTCCATCTGCTTGATTAATTAATCCATCTGTAATATGCAAGGTTGCTTGCACTGTTGCGGCGTAAGTACGCGTGGACCAAACAAAGGCCGTACCGGCACTTACTGAGCTTAAAAGACCTAAGGATGAGAATTTTAAAAATTGACGACGTTTCATGACGACTCCTTGCCTTGTTAATTCATAACACTTCGAGCTTAAAAGCAATCAGCTTAGGACAGACGGTTTTAATCAACTAAATTAACGTTTATACAAAATCAATGATTGAAACATTCAACTTAATTAATTACGGCGGTCCAAATATTATGAAAGATCAAAGCTAAATATTATGCTTATACTTATTCAATAGGCGACTAAAAGAAACTTCATTGTTGCGCATCTATAATTACTGATGAAGGACATCTGCGTTGTACGCAACTAATCCTTGCTTTTACAACTGACGCTTAACATTAAAGCTGACATATCCAATTGTCTGTAATAAAGATCACGCTATAGGAAGCTATCTCAGTTTCAAATTAAAGTCGTAGTGAAAATACTGTCAAGATTTCTTAGTTAATCTAGCTTTGAATTGGAAATATTTTTTGTTTGCAAGCCACCCTCACAACTAAGTTAGGATACCAACTTACTTTATTGGATTTAACGAAAGCAAGGAGAAAATCACTTTTCTCCTCAGCTATAGGCGTAGCGCCAAAAAAATTATTTTTAGCTTTATTTAAAGTTTTATCGTAATTATTACTTTGAATTTTTTGGGTTCTTTTAATTTCAACACCCATTTTATGATTTGGACTGACATCTTACCGATATCATCGGATAAACACAGCGTGGTTGTTTCTGATTTATCAATTCGTGAATTCGCACTTTTTGTTTTGTTTGTTTAGCTTTATCTAGAGCGGACATCTCGGCTGCAAGTACGCTATGTGTAAACACGCATAAAATGTCATAACAAGTAACCATTCATTTAGAAAATGATTTTTAAATAACTAGCTCGGTAATCCAGCTTTATACAAGTTATTAAAATTCTTAATAATATTCCATAAAAGTCCCGATCAGGTGTAATTGAAAATCTATTTTTAACTAAATATGAGTTTTATTCTTATTTTAAGTGATTAATGTTACAGACGACATAGACTTTTTATTAGATGATTTCAAATAGAGATCGTGTGCCTGCAATTTCGTGGCAATAATTCCTGCGGATTGTAAGCAATATCTAAAGCAAAATAATTAGTAAATAAAAAGCGAAAATTAATGAAACAAAAATACGATTCAGTATCGTCCAAAGCCAACTCTAAATTTAACTTTTTATCCGCTTATCCTTCGTTAGCTAACAATAAGGATGAAGTTTGGATTAAGGCAATTGAAAATTCAGTTTTTTTCAAACAAAAGAAACATGCTATTCTGTACGATGGCAAAGTCTTTTCAGAACAATTTTTTCTACTTCTAGAAGGGTCGATAAGAGTATATTACACAGCGATAGATGGCAGAGAAATTACTTTGTATCGAGTTTATCCAGGTGATTTATGTGTGCTTAGCATTAATAGCCTGCTTAACAAACACAATTTCAAAGTGATTGCTGAATCCGACAGTGATATCTCGGCACTTATTATTTCTAGACCGGATTTTGACCAGGCTATGGGCGAATCACCTGCCTTTAGAAACTATGTACTCTCTACCCTCAACGATCGAATTTGCGACCTTATGGGACTTGTCGAAGATACAGCATTTCATAATTTTTCCGCTAGGCTAGCAGCTAAATTGGATTATTTATTTAGTAGTCAACACAACAGTGAAATAAATATTACCCACGATGCTCTTGCTAGAGAGCTAGGCACTTACAGAGAAGTTGTAAGTCGTTTATTAAGCGACTTTCAAAAGAAAGGTTGCATTAAATTATCGAGAGGTCGTATTCACTTGATATCTAATCAGCAGCTACGCGACTTAGAAAATATGCGTTGAACACTTTTTTTTAATTTCAGACATACATTTGTAATGATGATTACAGACAAATCAAGAATTGAGAGTTAGTATGTGAGGTACTAATTACTCCTTCAAAAGGTAATCAGTAATCATTATTGTTAGCTTTTAGTTTGTAAGTAGAGTATGAGAAGCTCTAGCCCGCTTTTCTCACAGCACTTCGTAGCGAGACGGTTCAAGGGTATGCTATGACTCGCCTTCACGACCGACAAGTGCGCAGGCATAGTCGACACTATGTCGAGCGCTTGGACCGAGTGAAAACGAGTCATAGTATGCAATTGGGCCGTCG
>QIKQ01000004.1 GCA_003233075.1 Gammaproteobacteria bacterium | reverse complement strand
GCTAACGTACACAAAGAGTGAAACAAAAGAGGCGAAATTCAGTAAGGGCTCATCGTGACTAGGGATAAAAGAGAGCTGATCGGCTGTTCAACCCCCTGACTTTTTTGGGGACAGGGCTATTATTCTTCTTATAGAGTTTATAAATATTGGTAATTCGATCAACCCAATAAATATGTCCACACGAGCAGCTAAAATAGCTTTGTGTAATTTTACTATTAGCTTTATATATTCACTTTAAATTGCATTTGGGGCACGAGTCAATAAGGTTTTCACCGTGATATGGGCATCTTTTTATATCTAATAACTGAAAAAGTGAAGAATGATACCCAAATTTCATGCATGCAGGACAATATCTTAAGAAGTATGAATAGCATTGATAAAATAAATTGTCAGCGTCTGGTAAATCATTTGCCTGTCAAAAAGGTGAATACAGCTATTATGACGGTCTTAAAGTATATTGGAGCTAAGCATAGTAACAAGTGTAGATAAACTATCTCAGATACTAAAAGGTCTTTTAGACTTGAGCGTACATCAGGATTGCGCAATCATTAAATAATATAATAGGCATAAAAAACATTGCCCTTTCTGCTAATTAAATATCGGACATAACCATGTATTGTTTACTGCGCAAATATACCTTCTATTTAGATACCGCAAATATACCTTCTATTTAGATACGCCCCATAGTATTCTAGTTTTTCTAAAAAAGGGGGATATAATGAAAATAAAACTATTAAGCTTAATCATCGTTTGTTTAGCTGTGGTGAGTTGTCAATCTACTATGATGAAAACAACAGCCAATCAAACACTTTCAGTACCATCACAAGAAACGTCCCGATTAATTTTTTTGAGAACGAGTTTTGTGGGCAGTGCGATTCAGTCATCCGTATTTGATATAACCGGTGGCCAAATCAAATTCATTGGCATTGTATCTGCCAAAACCAGAGTGGTTTATGATGGCCCTGCTGGAAAGCGCATGTTTATGGTAATAGCTGAAAATGCGGATTTTATGGCGGCTGATATGCAGGGTGGCAAAACCTACTATACTATTGTTATACCGCGTTTTGGTGTAATGAAAGCTCGTTTCTCACTGCTACCTGTGCGTAAAACGTCGGGCAAGCATAACCTTAATTCTCCCACTATTAAAAGTGGTATGAAGCATCCAATTGTAGAAAATAAACCAGAATCACTGCAATGGTATGAAAAAAATAAAGCTGGTATTAGTGCTAAGTATAAAAGGTATTGGAAAAAATGGGTGGCTAAGCCTGGGGCGGACAAAGCACAAAGAACTCTGTTTGCGTCCGATGGAATATAATCATTTATGATTCATGCCTGGTGAGTAGGGTCACGCCTTAGCAATTATGATCCTGCTTACTCTGCTTATAATTGTATAGAAAATATCTACCCATCGGCAAAACTTGGGACACCCAATAAACTAAGGACCGAACTCGTTCTTACCAATAGATCAAGTACACACTTCGATTGGTGATGTTAAATTTGTGCATATAAAAAAGTGAGTGTCCCACATATTTTTTAATCTCAAACCTAGCTTCAACCCGCATCGGCATCCCCTTAACTTGGCTGCTTTACTTTGGCATTCAACAGATGATAGGCCCGGGACCGGGCTATGCTACTGGCTCAATTATTGATAGTATTGTCACAATTATAATGCAAGCTGCTTGGTTAAGACCGTCTAACCTTGCGTTCGAATGGCGAGTACCAGTGGCAACTATTATATTATTGATTCCGTTCTTTGTTTAAATACTTTCAAGGAGCTCCAAAGAATATTTATGCCCAGTGTAAGGCTAAAACAACGTGACGCTTTTTCATTATAATTAGTGAGTATCAAATGGAATGATTTTTTTCCCAGATAGATAGTCGGATTCTAAAAGTGCTGGAATAATTAAATCACAGTGTTGACTCTCAAATTCCACTTTCGGTATATCCACTCAAGCAAATTATTCTAGTAACTATATAGGCCAGCTACTAGAACTATTTAAAGCTGGTGAGCAACAACAACCTGTTGAAGTTGCTAAGATAACAAATAATATTTAATATGCGTGTTACTGTTATGGTGCTGTTGAGGCCGGGGTGAATTCACCACAGCACGCATCTGGGGTGCATAAGACGAGCTGGTTCATTAGCCGGGTAATCGAATTTCAGATGTTAAAAAAATTTAACGGTTTTGGCCAACTGATCGTTATTAAATCGTTTCATCAGTTCACCTTCCAGACGAGTCTTTGATTAAGCTGGCTTATTATTTTGCACCCTTACTTGGCATACATTGTAATACTTTTTCTGTTTTAACCTATGAATTTAGGTTATTATCATACTAGTGTTGACTAGTAATTTTATATCAGAATTAATATTTGTACATATGGTTACCAAATAGCGTAAATCCAGTACCCAGTACCCAGTACCCAGTACCCAGTACCCATTAGTCTTTAATTGGCTGTCTGGAATGTCATTGACAAAATCTATTATAATCGGCGCGGGATTGTATTTATTCTGGGCTTCTCTTAGTATACAGCTGGGGTAACTGGGGAGATAATATTATTTTTTCAGATAACAATATTATTATAGAAAAAAATGGAAAGCGGTTTTACCAAATCGATGCTAGAAAAATTACCTTAGCTAAAATCAAATCCAAAAAAATATTGATTATGTGGGGGCAACAATGGAAAACGTAAATCGGCTGGTATTAGGCAGGGAATTTTTTGAAGAGCCAACGTGAGAAAAGTTGCTTGTTTTATTCCAAAATTTTCTTCCTAGTGAACTGATGAACGGTACAAAATAATGAGAGCAAATACCCATAACGAATGAATGCTAGCTGGGAGTAATGTTATGGAGCAAATATAACAATACAAATATTTAGGAGCGAAAGATGAATTATATTGCAATTATACTTCCCCTTTTTCTAATGCTGAGCAATGGAGTCGCCGTTGGCGCAAATAGCCAATCTACTGAGCAACAGGATAAATACCGAGCTTGGGCCAGGAGCATATGGGACACACTGGATCGGAAACACGGAAAAATTAAACTCAATAATGGAGTCGCAACACTAAACGTACCCAAAAGTTTTTATTATCTAAATCCAAAAGACACCGAAACTGTTTTGGTGCAGGTATGGAAAAATCCACCTGGTGCTAGCAAAAATAGCCTTGGGATGCTTTTTCCTTCTAACTCTACTCCTTTTGATCAAGGGGCTTGGGGCGTCACTATTGACTATGAGCAAGATGGATATGTATCTGACAAGGATGCAGACAAAATCGATTATAACTTGCTGCTAACGCAAATGAAGGAAAGCGTCAAGGCTGCTAACAATGAACGAATCCGATTAGGTTATGAACCGATTGAATTAAAAGGCTGGGCTGCTAAACCTTACTATGACAAGAAGTCACATAAATTACACTGGGCGAAAGAAATTAAGTTTGGTAATCAAGCCACAAACACCTTAAATTACAATATTCGCGTGTTAGGTAGGAAAGGTGTATTGGTACTTAACTTTATAGCCGGAATAGATCAAAAAAAACTGATTGATTCAAAATTAAACACAGTTTTGGCAATGGCAAATTTTAATACGGGATCAAGATACGAAGATTTTAATCCTAGTATTGATAAGGTAGCAGCGTACGGCATAGGCGCACTAGTGGCTGGCAAGGTGATTGCAAAAACTGGAATACTGGTTGCGCTAATTATTTTTCTAAAGAAATTTGGAATATTTATTTTACTTGCTGCGGGTGTCTTCTTTAAAAAGCTATTTACGCGAAACAAGGTATAACTAATTGACTAACTTTATTGGAGAGTTTTCTAGTCAAAAATACTAATGAGTAGATGTTTAGCTGTTCGGGCCTAAATGAACTTGGCGCGTATTGTCCTTACCGACTATCGGCTTCGAGATCCTCGGGCTACACGGGTTTTCAATACACTGATCTGACCTGTTTGTTATTTTCAGACAGATGCTTCGCCATCGTTGGTAAGTTAAGGCTTTACCGGTTATTGACTCGGTTTAAACGCAGTGCATGACAGAACGATAGGTATCGCTGTTACGAATAATCGCCCATCTTACCCGGATAGTTTCCAGGGTGTCTGAAGTTCCATTAATTTTATTGTAGCTGATTACTTGCAATCTCTACGCATTGTTTTATAAGTGCGTAAACAACCTGCAAAATCAAGCTAAAGAACACAAAGAGTGAAATAAAAGAAGCGAAATTCAGTAAGGGCTCATCGTGACTAGGGATAAAAGAGAACTGATCGGCTGTTCAATCCCCTGACTTTTTTGGGACAGGGCTATTATTCTTCTTATAGAGCAATCGCCTGGTTTATAGTTGCTTAATTCAATCGTATCAACAAACTGATCATTGAGCATATT
>QIKQ01000367.1 GCA_003233075.1 Gammaproteobacteria bacterium | reverse complement strand
CGATTTCATGTCTCAAATAGTAACTCTATCAATTTAGTCCTATTTAGCTAGGTTTCATGAAATATTTTCATATTAAGCGGGACAGCAGTGTTTCATATTATTCTTTTTTTTGATACAACAAGGTTGTAATTTGTTCAGAAACTAACCCGATCAAGAAGATTAACATTGCGGCAATAATAAAGAGGGCGCTCATATTTGTAAATCGATGCCAGACAATGAAAGTATAAATATAGTAAGACACACCAATGGCAAAATGTATCAAGCTTATGGGTAAAAATAATTTTAACGGTGAATACAAGGTGCCGATTTTAAATATTATGAGCAGAAAACGTATGCCGTCTTTTGTAATGCTTATGTGGCTTTTGCCTTTGCGACTATGAGCGACAATTGGAATATAACAAATCTGATAGCCAGACCGAATGAAAGCCATTGTACTGGTCGTTGGATAAGAAAAGCCATTGGGGTATAAGTGTATAAACTCTCGAAACTTATCTGCTCTCACTGCTCTAAAGCCAGAAGTTAAGTCTTTGATATCAAAATTTGTGATAAATTTGGCAAACTCATTATAGAAACCATTGGCACAGCGTCGTAGAAATGATGCTTGACTGGAGGCTGATCTAGCTCCGATTGCCATATCATAACCTGCGTTTATTTTTTCAAGCAAACGAACAATATCGACCGGGTCGTGTTGACCATCTGCGTCCATAAAAACAATGATTTTTCCTTTTGCAGCTCTAGCACCGGTTTTAATACAAGCGCCATTTCCCATGTTAATTTTATGTCGAATGACTGTTAGTGATTCCGCTTCCGCGAGTTCAACCGAATTGTCTGTTGAACAATCGTCAATAAGTAAAATCTCAAAATTATCAAATGGAAGAGCTTTCAATTTGGGAATAAGTTCAACTAAATTTTCAGCTTCATTGTAACAAGGTAACACAATGCTAAGCTTACACTGATTTTCGTTCATTGAATTCGATACCCTTATGCCTATGGCTATTAATAATTCTCTATTGATGGCACCTCTAAAAATTGTTTATTTACACGCTTGCGGCGTTGTCGAACTTTTTAAAATGCTCATTGACTGCGTATAAACTGCGCTTTTAAAAAGTTCTCCGCCTTGCCAGCGCACAAATATCCTAATTTTTAGAGGTGCCCTTAATTAGGATTTAAACTAAGATCCTTTAATAGTAGAATAATGTTTCGATTTTTAAATCTATTAGGCCTAGTTAATGGTCTTTTTTTACTTAGATTGTTGAATTCTTGTACGAATAGATTCGATTGTTTTGGAATATGCTAGGCGATCCCATAAACGATATTGGCTTATCTTGTAGGCCTCGCCAATCGCCGCGAGAGCGCATTGCCTATTTTTAAGTAATTCACAGGTGTGAGAGAGTAATAATGCGGTATCAACCTTTGCTGTCAGTGATAGTGATTTCTCAAAGTTACTAAGAGCAGAAAAATAATGCTGTTTCGATAAATTGAATTGCCCCTTAAATAAATAGAGAAAAGCGTGTTTAGTTTTAATCGATTTATTTGCGAGTAATATATCAATTGATTTCAAATATTGATCGTCAGACACATTTTGACAAGAACCATTAAGTTTTTCATTTGTTAAACGAGATGTAAATTGCGTAAAACCAGATACTCTTTTCGCTTTCTTAAGTTTTTCTAACAATTCATTAACTGAATAGGGTGATATGCTTTTATCGATACATGAAAAATAAATTAGGCTGCTTAGTATACCAGTGTGTTCAGGAAATTTTATATGGATATTTTTTAAGGTCTGTCTTGCTTTTCGATATTCTTTTTGTACCAGGTAGGTCATCGCGATAGAGAATTGAGCTCGAACTGAATTAGGTTTTTCACGAGCCCAAATTTTAATTTGTAACGTTGGTTGACTCCAGAGCTTTACTTCCTGGCTAGTCATCGCGATTGATATGCCAAGCCAAGAGATTATTGCAATAAAAAAAACTGGCTTTAAACTAAATGATTTTATACACCGGTATAAAAAAGCCAAGCCAAGCATTAAAACCAAAAAGGGTCCAATTAACGCAATGTAATTTCTGTGTTCAAAATAAAGTTCCAGAGGAAATACGGTGGATTCCATGCTGTGAGCTGCGAAATACCACAAAATGCTAAAACTCAATAAGGCGTGTCGTTTCCGGTATTTAATCGCGAAAAAGAGCAATGCGATTATTGTCAGGATCGAGAATAAGGTGCTGATGGGATGAAGCAAAGATGTTGAAAGAGTAATATTATCATGATACACACCATAGGCATTAGGTCTAATGATTATCAAATTGTTTATGTACTGAATTAAAATTCTAGCTTCAGTCATTAGTCGTTCGGAAAGCGAAAAGGGTCTCTCTTGATAACCTGCGCTACCGAGTTGTTCAAAATTAAATAACAAATAGAGGAGGCCAAGTATTATTGGCGCTACTACTGAAATCAATAAACCAATATTCCATAGACGAGTACGATGTATATGATTGAGTATTGTTACTTCTAGAATCAGAATAAAGACAATTAGCAGTGCGCCATTTTCTTTACTTAATATCGCCAAGAGTCCACACACCGCTATACCGACAAAGGCAAGGCTGTAGGCTTGAATGTTTTTTCTATCTGCTAGAGCTGATCGCCCTTTCAAATATAAAACTAATCCAAGCAAGGTAAACAAGGCAGATAGTTGTGCCATACGCTGAATAGCATACAGCACAGTGGAAACTTGCATCGGATGAATGAGCCATATTAGAGTGATTATTCCAGGTAGATATGTGTAAAATTCGTTTTTTGGTTTTAGCAATTTAGTTATTTGCGTCAATAAGATAAACAGCAAACATGCGCATAGCAGATGAATCATTAAATTGACGTACTTGAAAGAATAAGGGTCCGCAGGCCAAGAATTATATTGTAAGGCAAAACTAAGTAAGGACAGTGGCCGGCCTAAAACGCTAGAATTGCCTTGAAATACAAATAAAAGGGCAGAATTTAAATCGGGTTTAAGTTGAATTAATCTTAGTTGCTGTAAATTAGATTTATCGTCTAAGATGAAATTGCTATTGAGGCCAGGAGAATAAATCCAAAAGGATAACAGCAGGCTAGCTGTAAACAGGCCTGCAAGAAAATAGTGATGTCGATTTGGCTTAGAAAGTATCATATGACCTTAATATAAAATTAGATATTTTCGATACAAAGCAATAATCACTCCAAAAAATGTGACTATTTTTATTCGCATACTTTTAGTAGCCTTATTATATTGAAGACAAAAAAACGCCCTCAATGTGAGTGAGGGCGTCGTTTTTATTTCTAATGACTAAGACTAACTAAGTCTTACTTGCAAGCACCTGGTAAATATTGGGCTGCAAGAGTGCCGGCTGCACAAGTCCAAGTATTTGCAGTTGTGCTGAATGTCAAAGAAAGTGTTTTACCTTGAACGGATGATGAAACGGCAGTTGATCTCATAGTAGCTAAAATTACGCCAGTACCAGTTGTGAAGCCAATTGATGCAGTGTATTTGCCAGAGGTAACAACAGTACCTAAGGAAGCCAGTGCTGGAAGTGCGCCTTTGTCATGGTACCATTCTGCAATTGGAGTTTTTAGACCTGCCATCAGTGAAATTGCTTCAGAGACTTGGGCGCGAGCCGTATAGTCGTTATAAGCTGGAATCGCGATCGCAGCCAAAATACCAATGATTGCGACAACAATCATTAATTCGATGAGTGTAAAACCTTGTTGTATCATTTTCATGAGCA
>QIKQ01000333.1 GCA_003233075.1 Gammaproteobacteria bacterium | reverse complement strand
GTCTTAATTCCCATAATGTGGCCAACTTGATTAATGGCAGCAACCATCGCATGGTCAATGCGATCATTCGCCATGTCTTGCACAAAGCTGCCATCAATTTTAAGGTAGTCGACGGGAAGATTTTTCAAATAGGTGAAAGACGACAAACCACTACCAAAATCGTCTAAGGCAAAACAACAACCAAATTCTTTTAGATTTAAAATAAATTGTTTGGCATGAGCCAGGTTGCTAATCGCCGTCATTTCGGTAATTTCAAAACAGATTCGCTCAGCCGGCACTTTGTTTCTTGTTATCTGATCACGTATGTATTTTAGTAAACCATCATCTGTTAATGAGTTACCAGACAAGTTAATCGTAATTAAAGCTCGATGACCAGATTTGAAAGTCACGTTGTAGGATTCCAAGGCAGTCTTTATCACCCAGCGATCGATTGACGCCATCATGTTATATCGTTCGGCAGCCGTGATAAAATTTTCGGGTGTTTCTATTTCGCCATTTTTATTAATCACACGCAAGAGTAGTTCATAACTGCTATCAAAATCATTATTGTCTTTGTCGAGTGGCACTATTTGCTGGCCGTAGAGTTGAAATCGATTGCATCTCAGGGCATCCGATAATTCGGCGACCTGTTGAATTTCGATATGATGATTATTTTTAATCTGACCATCACCTTCATAAACATGCACTCTATTTCGACCCAAACTTTTTGCAGAATAACAGGCCACATCTGCCTGACTCAATATTTCTGCGGTATTACTTACCTCCTCAGTAACACCCACTAGACCTATGCTGATGCCAACATCAAATTTCTTACCTTCCCATTCAAAATTATAATTTTTCACCGCCGCTACTAAACTTTCGGCTATTTTTTTCGCTTGCTCTAAGGGGCAATCGTCAAGCAACAAGCTAAATTCATCACCGCCGAATCTCGCCAAGGTATCTCGACTTCGTATCTTAGATGACAAAAGATTAGTTAACTTTCTTAATAAGGCATCTCCAGCTCCATGCCCGGCAGTATCATTCACTATTTTAAAATGATCCAAATCCATATAACAAAGAGCATGGTTACTTTTAGTCTCTTTTGCCTTACCCAAGGCACGTTCCAATCGCTTTTCAAATTCAGGCCGATTAACTAAGCCAGTTAGCGCATCGTGTGTTGCCTGATAGGCTATTTTTTTGGTTAAGTCACGCACATCAGAAACATTACTAAAGACTAAAACGACACCGAGGACTTCACTGTTAAATTTTCGTATTGGTGCAGCGGTGTATTGCACACCATACTCCTTGCCAGAGGGAGCTTTTAAAGTAACATTTTGCGTTAGAGTTATCACTTTCTTTTCTAATAAACATTGCGACAAGGGCACACGCAGCCGTTTCATCGACTGTTCATTATATATTTTAAAGACCTGATCCAAGCGGCGACCAATCGCTTGGTCTCGCGGAATCTCGGTTAACATTTCTGCTATTGGATTTAGGTAAACGATATTGGCAAACTCATCCGTAGTAATGACTGCGTCACCAATAGACTCAAGCGTTACTTGTACACGTTCTTTTTCTTGAAGTAGCGCCTCTTCGATACGTTTGCGATCGCTAATATCACTGAGTAACATGCGATACTCTGGGCCATGTGCTTCTTGATAACGTATCGGTCCTGACTCAAGTTGCGCGTTAAATTTACTTCCATCTTGACGCACAAAATTTATATCGCAATTTTCAATTGAGACTGTGTCTTGCAATAAGCGAGTAAATTGGCGATAGAGACCCTTATCTTCATTGGCAACAAATTTAAATAGTCTTTGTCCAGGCAATTGATCGCGTTCCACACCAAGTAAAATTGCGGCAGTCAAATTCGCCTGAGCGATAACGCCATTTTCTTTTACGCTAATGTAACCGATTGGAGCAAAGTCATATAACTCCATGAATTTTTCATGTGAGAGACCTAGGGCTTTTTGTGTCGCTCTTAATTTTTCATTTTGATTTTGCAACTGAACATGTTTAACCTTAAGCTCATGAATCAAATCAACAACTTCACGCTGTGTAAAGGTATGATCTGCGAGACCTCTGGTTTTAAAGCTTTCAGTTTTTAAGTCTGGTCCTAACATGCTCTCCCCCTAATTAATAAGCTTTATAGAGCCACTGTAACTATTTTTTTCTTAATGTTGTTAAAATAGTGACACTGCAAGAAAAAAGGCAATAAACAGACCGTTTAGTTATAGATAAGAATAAAATTTAAAAATATTTGCCTAGAGCTATGAACCAGACGTCATATTTAGCTGGCCAACTAAGATAGAATCGTTTAACCTTATGCTTTAAGGCGTAAATATTTATAATTGCATGTAAGATAGGGACGGGTAAAAAAGTATCTACCCGACTTAGATAGCCGGGTAAATAACCTTCGTTTAGTCATCGTCAATTGTATTATTTTGGCCGTTATCTACTATTCCGTTAATAGCATTGCCTTTAAACGAGTTTTTTAAAACAGTATTTCCGCTTGCATCGGCCCATTTATCAAATGGATTGACGCAATCGCCGTCACCGAGAGTATTGTTACCATCAGTTTCACCGCATAACTTAATTGCCGCACCGCCACTGTTTTTTATTTTATTCTTAAGGACAATATTATTATCTCCCTGAATTTGGATTCCATCGCCACCACTGTTCGATACTTTATTTCGCGTCACTGAATTATTAGTATTATTACTGCTAGCCGTTTCTTGAATTATTACAATTCCTAGTCTAGTAGCACCTTTGACCTTGTTTCGACTTATTTCTGAGTCGCTTGTAGGCATATGAATATGATCTTCATAGTTTCCTTTAAAACTATTACGTCTGATTATGGAACCGGTCGCTCGAAAAACTAATAGTCCGCGCGAACCCGGCTCGGTGGGCTCTAAGTTAGGACCTAGTCGCTTTCTAATAATTTTACATTTCCGAATAATTGTATTGATTGCCGGTGGCCCAACAAATATACCTATATCACGAGCACTTACTACTGTAGCCGGATGTTGTATTGATAGTTTTTCGATAACTGTATTGGCAGACCATATATCAAATACGATATCCGCGGCAACACCCGCTGGTCTTTGTGTATTGGTTCCTGCAGAGATGATAACTGTTTTTTCAGCGCCTTTACCTTTAATTGTAATTCCTGGCTTGGCATTGGGTGCTTGTGGACTGCCAAGTTTTACGTTTTCAATATAAGTGCCCGCGGCAAGCTTGACAGTATCACCTGGGTTAGCTAGATCAATAGCAGTTTGTATCGATCCACAGGGAAGTTCTTCAGTACAACTATTTCCGCTACCGTTGCTGCTGACATAATATTTAGCCGCTCCTGCATGTGAAAATACGCTAATTGATATAATAAATAATAGAATGGGATATTTCATTACGATCTCCTTTACGACTAGACAGTCGCTTATTTTTTTAGTTTTAGTAGTTCTTAAAGAACAGGGTACATGGTATGACTCTTTATTTACGAGAAAGTTGCGTCGAATAGCCTGATTAACAGCTTAAAGTCTTTAAATTACGCAACTGATTCTATTACAATCGAGGGTTAAACACTAACTAACAGGCGAAACCACGCCGCATTGACTATTACATGCTCAATAATTTAATCGAGTCGCTACAATTCCCTAGGTTCGACAGACTGCTATCATCAATATAGACTCAGTTTGCTTTTGATTTCTGGCCATTCAGATCTAATCATACTAAAAACAGCAGAGTCTCTAATTCGGCCATCCAGCATTTGCATGTGCGCGCGTAAAATACCCTCAAAAGTTGCGCCAATGCGAACAA
>QIKQ01000273.1 GCA_003233075.1 Gammaproteobacteria bacterium | reverse complement strand
CCTTTGAAAACTCTGCCCGCCAAATCAAAACTAGAACCATGACAGGGACAATAAAACCCTCCTGGCCAATCCGAGACTTTAAAGCTTTCACTTATCAAAGGCCGAAATTTAGGGATACAACCCAAATGAGTACAAACAGCAACGGCTACTAAAATCTCAGGCTTCAATGAGCGTACATTGTTTTGTGTATATTTGGGTTGTTGGCTCTCCACTAACGATGCGGGATCTCGCAATCGCGATTTCAATTCACCCTGCTCTAGTTTTTTAATCATCTCGGCAGTGCGACGCAATATCCATACGGGCATTCCACGCCAGCTCGTTGTCAACAATTCACCAGGTTTGAGCTTGGAATAATCAATATTTACCGGGCCACCTAGTGTTTTTGCTTTTTCGCTTAAGCCCATATATCGAACAAGCGAATAGGTTCCCGCTGCAATCCCAATAGATCCTATCACGACTGTGCTTGAAATCAGGAATTTGCGTTTATCTTTGTCAATCATGAAAGAATCCTTAATTATAGGTAATCAAAATGCTTTTAGCTTATTTCAGGGTGTTATGTCTCACTTAACAGTCGCCATTTGATGTCCTTGGCCTGCAGGCAATTTGATTTTCGCTATGACTTTAATTGTTTTCTGATCGACCACCCAAACAAGTGGTTTTTTGCGACTTGAAACATAAACATAATTCGTTCCTTTTATGGTATTTAAATGATAAGGCGCAGGCGAAAGATCAAGCACGGTCTTCTTATTTGTTTTAATGTCAATCGCGATAAACTTATTGTCCTTTTTACTGGTCGTGAAAAGCGTTTTGCCATCTGCGCTGATGTCTAATCCATGTGCGTCGCCACCAACAGCTACATTCTTTATTATTTTACCAGATTCCGTGGAAATAAAATTTACTTTTCCCACTCCAGGGTTGGTCACAAAAAGTGTTTTTCCATCATTGGATAAAGCCATATGCGCGGGAGATGGGCCGCTTCTAAAAGTTCGTGTAACTTTTAAAGTTGTTAGATCCAATTCGCTGATATTGTTGCTGCCAGTATTAGACACATAAGCCGTCTTTCCGTCTTTGGAAATAACTGTAAAATTGGGCCCAAAACCTGTTTTTATATATTGAGTAATTTTATTCTTTTTGACGTCATATAGACTTACATTGCCATTACCCACATGAGTTGAAATAACAATATTTCCGTTAGGCGTGATAGCCTGATGATGAGTGCCGCCTGCAACTGGAATTTTTGACATGACGTGTCCGTGCCCAGGATGTATTTTATACAATTGACTGTTTAAAGTTGATGAGGACTGACCAGGCTTTAAAGGAGTTTCTTTAAAGCTGCCAGCAATTAGATATTCGCCGCCAGGTGTTGCTACTAAGCCATGTGAGTCCATCACATTTGAGTAAGTGGCGACAATTTTATGCTTGCTGGCGTCGATTGCAATAACTTTATTACCAACTCCCAATGGCATGTAAACTGTTGGCGCGGCTACGAGATTAGTTGATAAGGCCGTAAAAAGAGCAAGTGAAAACAATCTATTTTTAATCTGTCTCATAATTATCTCCGTTTTAGTGGTGTAAAGGGTTTAAAAGATACTTAAAGTTCGCCAAACGATTCTATTAAATGACATACAGAATTGCCGTTTGGTAGTTTATCGGGTAAATCAGACCATTTTTTTACCGCTTCTTCCATTCGATCCTGTAGTTGTTCCAACTCCTGCAGTTTTTTTCGATTTTCGACTATTCTTTTTTCAACAATATCTCTGACCATTAAGCATGGAGATTTACCACTGGATGAATGAATAAGAATTTCAGCAATTTCGCTAAGGCTATACCCCAGGTTTTTTGCGCAACGAATGAAGCGTAATCGATGTAAATCATGTGTGTTATAAAGTTTATAGCCGTTTAATTTTTCTTGTTTTGGCTCAAGTAAGCTAATGCGCGTATAGTATCGTACTACATCGGAAGACACGCCAGCCATATCTGCAAGTTGTTTTACTTTGTAGTTTATAGGTATAGTTTCTTGATTTTGCTGACTCATTTTAGTGTTCACCCTGGTTTAATACACTTAAAATAAACTAAATCTATTGCTGTAAACCACACTATAAACCTATGTGTAGCACACAGGTCAAGGTGTTTTTTAATTAAAGTTGAGATAACATTGGCTCGGCTTGTGATTAATAAATAATTTTATAGTTTAAAAAGTAAATGAGAAAAATAAGCTTCAAAATCAATCAATTCTGGTGCTAGCAGTCTTCGGGCATAGCGGGAATCAATTGCGGAAGTAGAGACTCAGCTTCTACTTCCGCTCGTTTTCGTAGAACAAACGGTGTTATTCATCTCAAAAGAGCTGAGAATATAACCTTAAATCGACGGACTGCTAGCTTAAAGCGAGTTATTGACATTAATCTCTTCTATCCTTTCTTATAACTAAGCATTCTTGACCATTGTGAGAAACCAGGAAAAAAGGCCGGAACTTGTTGGCTATATCGAAGATACTCATCACCGAAAGTTTCGATGACCTTTTTTTCTTCGCGTTTTGCTAACAACACATACACTAATATAATAATCGGCAATAACATGATTGAGAAAAGCGTAGGCCAATGAACTACCCCTTCACCAAAAAGCCCAATAAACAAACCAGTGTATTGAGGATGTCTAACGACACTGTATAATCCGGTCGTTGCTAATTTATTTTGCTTATGGGCGCGATGGAGTTCTCGCCAGCCCTGCATGAATAGGCCAATACCAACGATTAATAAGCCGTAGCCGAGGACCATGGAAATCAACATGCCTAATTCACCCATGCCAACTAAAGATGACCAGAGATTGGCGTTCAGATTAAGCCTGTCTAGACCAAAAAATCGAGCTGCTAAATAAATTGTAAGCGGAAAACCATACATTTCAGCGTACAGCGCAATTATAAATGCTTGTATTACGCCTGCACTGGCCCATTCTCGCCATGACTTTGGAGCAAGAAAGCGATAAATAAACCAGGAAGCAATAATGATCATTATAATAGCTATGCCCCAAGCGCCTGAATGAGCAAATTCTTGTTTCATCTTGTTTTTTCCTTCTTGGTTTAGGTTAAAATAAAATTCATCTGACTTGAATGTCAATCGCTGCTCAATCATGCCGCGGGATTTTTTTAGCAATAATCACTTCACTAAATGCTAATATTTTATTAGTTTAGTGATTTTTATCTGGAGGCGCGTTTTTATCTTTTTCTTTGTGCTTACCATGGCAGCCGTGACCAAACACATGCATGCCGATAAAAATGCCAAAAATAAGTAACCATATCCAATTTTGAGTTAACCATTCCATACTATTTACCTCTCTAGATAAAATGCTAATTAAATGTCATTCGATATTTTCTTTTAGAGATACTCATCTTAAGCTTGTCTTAAGTAAGCAAACGGTAAATCAAAGTTCTTTACTATTTAATAGTAACGATAAAAAGAATATCAATATTTTAATGCACAATAAATGATTTGGATCAAGTTTACTGAAAGGTAATTCGATTAATTGAATAGGTGTTTATTAACTTGAACTAATTATTATTTTTCTGGTCAAATAAAGCTGGCCTATATGTACGAAGTATGCGGATTAGGTAAAAATTACCAAAAGCGGATTCAATCAGAAGCGGTTTTAATTAAGTATCAATGCTCATTACTGTCCTGCTAGTTTTCATCCTATTTAATAATAAATAATAAATCACTGCTGTCCCGTTAACTTTTTTATCTCGATGTTTAATAGTCGCATTCACTAAACAAAATAAGTGACCGATAATATCGCTTTCGAAGC
>QIKQ01000144.1 GCA_003233075.1 Gammaproteobacteria bacterium | reverse complement strand
ATGTATCGACTCAAATCTTCATTTTCTGCGAGTTCCGATAAATTATCATTTACATAGTGGGTATCTATTTCAATATTTGTTCCGTCTTTTTCAGAGGCATCATAAGATAAACTTTCTAGCAAACGTTCAAGAATAGTATGTAACCGTCTGGCGCCTATGTTTTCAGTTCTCTCATTAACTTGCCAGGCAATTTCGGCTATGCGCGACAAACCTGCTTTAGTAAATTTTAAACTCACGCCTTCAGTTTGCAATAAAGCTGTGTATTGCTCAATCAGAGACGCATCGGGTTCGGTTAGAATTTTTACAAAGTCCTCGACGGTCAAGGCGGCCAATTCAACTCGAATGGGCAAGCGACCTTGTAGTTCAGGGATCAGGTCAGAAGGTTTAGATAAATGAAACGCGCCTGATGCAATAAACAAGATATGGTCAGTTTTAATCATGCCGTACTTAGTAGAAATAGTGCAACCTTCAACTAAGGGCAATAAATCTCTTTGCACACCTTCTCTAGAGACGTCTGCACCAGCAAATTCTGAGCGCTTAGTGACCTTGTCTAATTCATCAAGAAAGACTATGCCATTTTGTTCTACATCGGTTAGTGCATTATGTTTAATTTCGTCTTCATTAATCATTTTCGCCGCTTCTTCTTCTTCCAGCAGCTTTAAAGCATCATTCACCTTATGTTTACGTTTAGTTTTTTTTCCGCCCGACATATTCTGAAACATGTCTTGTAATTGCGAAGTCATTTCTTCCATGCCTGGTGGTGCCATAATTTCCACGCCCACATTTGAGCTTGATACTTCTATTTCAATCTCACGTTCATCTAAATCGCCTTCTCGTAAACGCTTGCGAAGTTTTGCTCTGGTGTCTTCAAATTTTTGAATGTTATCTTTGCCTTCTTCAAATTCAAAATTAGTCGGCGCTGGCAATAAGATGTCGAGGACGCGATCTTCAGCGGCATCTTCTGCGCGAAATTTTACTTTTTCAATTTCAGTTTCGCGTCGAAGTTTGATGGCGACATCAACCAGGTCACGAATAATCGATTCTACATCACGGCCAACATAACCTACTTCAGTAAATTTGGTTGCTTCTACTTTAATAAACGGCGCTCTTGCTAGTTTAGCCAGGCGACGTGATATTTCAGTTTTACCAACGCCGGTAGGGCCAATCATCAATATGTTTTTTGGCGTAATTTCATTGCGCAGCTCTTCATTTAGCTGCATGCGTCGCCAACGATTTCGTAATGCGATTGCAACGGCTCGCTTAGCGTCGTTTTGTCCTACTATGTGCTTATCGAGTTCTTGCACAATTTCTCGGGGGGTCATTGAAGACATGATTCTACCTTTCAATATAAATTTTTATAAAAAATCTAGTTTCTATTATTTAGAATCTAGTTCTTCGATGGTTTGCGTCTTATTAGTGTAAATACAAATTTCTGCAGCGATCGCTAAGCTTTTCTCTACAATTTGGCGCGCATCTAAATCCGAATTACTAATGAGTGCTAGCGCCGCTGCTTGCGCATAGGAGCCACCAGAGCCTATTGCCATTAAACTGTTTTCAGGTTCAATAACGTCGCCATTACCTGAAATAATTAATGACGTATTTTCATCCGCAATGAGCAAAAGCGCCTCAAGTCGTCTGAGCATGCGATCGGTTCGCCAGTCTTTGGCCAGTTCTACCGCTGAACGAGTTAAATGGCCGCTGTGTTTTTCAAGTTTGCCTTCAAACCTTTCGAATAAGGTAAAGGCATCGGCGGTCCCACCTGCAAAACCAGCAATTACTTTATCATGATAAAGCCGGCGTACTTTGCGCGCATTACTTTTCATAACCACATTACCTAAAGTGACTTGGCCATCGCCGCCTATGACTACTTTGCCATTGCGTCTGACCGAGACGATTGTGGTGCCTCGAAATTGTTCCACTACTGCTCCTTATCTTAAATTTTAAAATAGTTTTAGTGATTATTATGGCATCACTAAAAGTATTTCAAAGTTCTTGTTAGATGCAAACTGTGGCCCAATGCAACCTTAAATGAACCGGCGTATAGAAAGCTAGGTAGCGAGAGTGTTATTCTAACCTATCTAAGTGATTTGATAATTCAGTAAATTTTAGGGTATTAGAGATTCTCTTTGTATACCCCAAGAGAGTTAATTATTGTAACCCCGTTTAGTATTCCTGCACTGTAGCCCAGTCCTGTAGCCCGGCTCGTAGCCCGGCTCTTTAGAGCCGGGGTGGATTAAATTTCAATTACGATGTCCCGGCTCTAAAGAACCGGGCTACGAATATTTTTTTAACTCACTGATTTTAAAACTATTTACTTAATCAAGCTAAGCGAGCAGTAAATGCTCCAATCTAGGGTAATATTGAGACAAAATTGGGTTTTATCAAGCTTTTAGCTCATTAAGCGCTTGAAATATCATCAATTTGCGTAAACAAGTGTGACATTAGGATTTTCGAGGCAATTTTCTCGCCCTTGGGTGGGTCTAGCCCGCATTTCTCACAGCCCGTCTACTGCGACGCATACTATGACTCGTTTTCACTCGGTCCAAGCGCTCAAAAACGGTGGCTGAATATATTTGACTATGCCTGCGCACTTCTCGGTCGTGAAATCCAGTCATAGCACACTCTTGCCCTTTAGAATCCCTTTCGGGCTTCATTAAGGATACACTTAACTCGCTATGCGAGTTCTGATAATCCGTCTCGCAACGACGAATTCTTTTTAAATTCTTCTGATCACGATGGTGAATAATCTTGTTATTTTTCTGTTTATTAACGAGCGTAAGCTGAGTACTAGTTTCATGTCCCAAATCGCCAATCAATCGGTTTATTCATCGGCCATAAGCTAAATATGATTTCTAACCGCGCTGGTCACCAAGTTAGCGAGATGCGCCAGGAAGGTGGTGTCTTTGCCGGGGTGAAAGCGCTTGCTTTCAAGGCTGCCAATGGCGAGAAAACCAAACTCGCAATGCTTGCCAATGGGCACGAGCGCTGCGGACTGCACTTGTTTAGCAAGTTTTCCAAATAAGAATTGAAGTTGCTCTAATTTAATTCTGCCACAGTGTGGTCTTCCAGAGGCGATAAACGCTTTGAACATAGATAATTTTTTGTCATCTTTTGTGAGCACGGCGTCAAATCGAGTTTGACAAAGTTTTGCATTTGGGTCGTATAATTTTATCGCTACATTATTGGCTTGAAACTTATCAAAGAGTGAATCTTCGACTACTTGCAGTGATTCTTCAAGGTCGTTAGAATTTATTAATTTATAAGCTAGATCAAATATTTTTTCATTAATTTTATCATTGGCTCGAGCGTTTGTTACCATTAATTTAAACTTTTTATTAAGCTTGTCATTGCGCTCACGTAAAATTCTAACCTGATGTTCAATTAAGGAAATAGCGCTTCCACTCGGGTGCGGAATGTCTAGCTTGGCGACTAGGTCCAAATTGTCTAAGAAAAATTCCGGGTTCTCTTCTAAAAAATAGAGAACAGATTTTTCATCGATTTCATCTAATGTAACTTGCGATTCTTGTGTACTCATAAGGATAGGTATCCCTCATAAACTGTTGTAGCCGGGCCAGTCATCAAAAGATTTTGATTTTCCTCTGGCCAATGTATTTTTAATTTGCCACCCGTTAGTTCAACTTCTACTGTATCATCTAATAGCTGCAATATTCGACCTGCAACAACGGCAGCGCATGCGCCTGTACCGCAAGCGCGTGTTTCGCCTGCTCCACGTTCATACACCCTTAGTTTAATCGAATTTCTCGATAATATTTGCATAAAACCAACATTGGTTCTATTTGGAAATCGATAATCATTTTCGAGCCTTGGCCCAAGAGTGTTAACCTCTGCTTGACCAATATTTTCAACTAGTATGACAGCGTGAGGATTTCCTATCGAGACCGCCGAAAGAGTAATCTCTTTACCATCAACATCCAAATTATAACTGCTCATCCGGGTTTTTGCCTGAAAGGGAATCTTATTTGGCTCAAGCTCAGGAACACCCATGTTTACTGTTACTTGATTCAAATCGTTGATTTTGAGTTCGATTAGTCCGCTATTTGTGCTGACCCTTATAATATCTTTATTAATCAGACCCTTATCTTTTACAAAAAGAGCAAAACAGCGCGCGCCATTGCCACATTGCTCGACTTCGCCGCCGTCTGCATTAAATATTCGGTAGTTAAAATCGATATTTTTTTGATTTGATTTTTCCACTAAAAGTAGTTGATCGCAGCCAATGCCTATTTTTCGATCAGCGATACGTCTTATATTATCTGTGCTTAGTTGCACATTCTGTGAAATTGTGTCGATTACGACAAAATCGTTACCCAGTCCGTGCATTTTTGTGAATTTAAAATCCATAATCAATAGCTTAGCAAAAGTTTGTACTAGGCTTAAAGTAAAACTTAGAATAAAATACGATTGAGCAACAAATTTTTAACAAATAACATAAAGCCAAGTATCGATGGACATAATACGAGAAATTATTGCATATCAAGGCAAAGAGCTCAGTGATGATGAGCTTAACGAGATTTTGGATTTACTCGGGAAGTTAAAAAATACTAAAGCTAAAAAAGAAGCTGTAAAGGTTTTGTATCGCGCAATTAATTTAAGCGCTAATCAATTTCAATCTATTGTCGATCATGCAAGCATACGCAAAGTCAATGAAATATTACGTTTTGCGCAAAAACAAGCGCGGCATTATACTTATCGCTCAACGCAGCAATTCATTATGGAAAATGAAAAAGTTAATAAGGGTAACGCTTTTTGGGTGGTTGTTTTTATTGTGATTTTGGCCACAGGCGCGGCTTTTTTAGCTCCACAAATATCAGAGTTATTTCTCTAAACACAGTCAGGCAGCCTTACTGCGAGGATTAGATGTGAAATTCAAAATTAAAATTGTGAAAATCTTTCTGCTAGCGACATTAGTTTATTCGAGTTATGCAGTATCGAAAATCGACTGGAATGATAGTGGTATCAAGTGGATGAGTTATCAGGCGGGATTAAAAGAAATGGCTCGCACCGGCAAAAAGGGTGTATTAGTTATATACGCAGATTGGTGTCCTACTTGTTTAGCCTATTCAAAAATATTTAAGCGAGCCGATGTCATAAATGCAAGTAAAGGTCTTATATTTATGCGCCTGAATTCAGACAAGCAGCCGAAAGTAGATACGCTTATGAGTTTTGATGGCAACTATGTGCCACGTACTATTGCCCTAAGTAGTCAGGGCAAGGTAATGCATAAATTATATAAAAAGACCGGCAACTATCGTTACTATGTGCAATTTAATATTCCGAAAAATTATTTAAAGTTTATTAAGTCAGTGCAGGGCTTATAAGAGCGAGATCTAATTTTGTTTAACTCGTAGAGGACAAGGCAGGCCTCACTGTTGTCTCACAGTTAACCGCGTACTTAGTATAGGAAGGGCGATACCCAAAGTTAGTTTTAGTAGCTGTTACCCCTTATGCAAATAAGCAGACAACAAAAAAGGTCTCCAATTTTTGAGACCCTTTTAATTTTTTGAAAGCCAATAACTAGCTATTCTAAAGATGTACTAAAGGCTTAGTGAGAAATAACTCTTCTGTGTCTCCTGACTTTCCTGTACCGTCTGGGATGAGTTAATCTAGAGTCATGACGTCTTAGATAAATACCGCGCTTAGTAAATCCATGTCGGTTATATCCAAACTTATTGTAGCCATATCTATTTAGCCCATGACGGTCATAACCACTATGATTGTAACCAGAGCTGTTATATAGGGATGGATTGTAGCCACGCAGCCGTTGTCCGCGGCGGTTGTAGCCACGACGATTATAACCTCGACGATCATAACCATGTTGGTTATAACCGGAACGGTTATAACCGTATCGATTATATCCACGATTATTAAAGCCATGCCGATTAAAAAGACTGTCTTTTATTTTATGACCGAGACTTTTTTTGGGTCCAGCATAGGTAGTGGAAACAGTTCCAATGCTTAGGGTAGCAGTCATGAGCCCTGCATAAAGCGTTGATTTTATTAGTTTATTCATAATCACTCCGATAGTTGACTGGTTTACTATTTGAATAGTATAGTCAGGTGAGGCTGAACGCCACATGAATATAGTCGATTAGTGAATTAATCAGCATTAGCGTCCTCAGCATCCGAAGGATCTTTATAATTCAATTTTTTAGCTTGGGATAAAATTATGAGGTAATGATTACGAGATTGCTTCAGTTGCTAGTTCAACTTGCAATGACGCGAATAAAATATCGGCGTCTTTGCGAAAACGCAGAGCGTTTGAAGCAATCTCGTAACCTGTGTGATTGAATTGGCGGGATTGTTTCGCAAGGTTTTTTTGTC
>QIKQ01000049.1 GCA_003233075.1 Gammaproteobacteria bacterium | reverse complement strand
AAAAAGACGGAACAAATATTGAAATAGATACCCACTATGTAAATGATAATTTATCGGAACTCGCAGAAAATGAAGATTTGAGTCGATACATTTTATAAAGGCATAAAATGAAGGGGCGAGCCCCTATTAAAGAGGAAAACAATGTCAGACTATCCCATACCAAATGCAATTAATTTGCATCAGCAATCACGTAAACTAGAAATCGGCTATGAAAATGAAGATTCATTCGAATTGAGTTGTGAATATTTGCGTTGCTTTGCTGAGGTCCAAGGTCACGGACCAGGTGAAGAAGTTTTACAAACCGGTAAAGAAAAAGTTAATATTGAACAAATTGAACAGGTCGGCAACTATGCGATATGCCTGCATTTCGACGATGGACACAATACCGGAATTTACTCATGGGAAGTACTGTATAGGCTAGGTAAAAACTATGAGAAAAATTGGAAAAACTATTTAACACGCTTGGACGAAGCGGGAGTTAAGCGCAAAACAGATTAACTCAATTTATTCCTGGGACTTAATACAAACAAACCTATGACTGAGCAAAATAAAAAGAAAACCCATTTCGGCTTTGAGGATGTCAACGTCGATGAAAAACAAGGTAAAGTTGCCGAAGTATTTCATTCCGTCGCTAATAAGTATGATGTCATGAATGACCTGATGTCATTTGGCATTCATCGTCTTTGGAAAAAATTCACCCTTGAGAAAAGCGGCGTTAAAGCTGGCGATACAGTCCTTGACTTAGCGGGTGGTACTGGCGATTTGGCGGCAAAATTTTCCAAGCGAATAGGGGATAAGGGCTTAGTTATACTTTCTGACATTAATAGCTCTATGTTAGATGTAGGCCGAGATCGCATGATTGATCAAGGCATTGTTAATAATATCGATTACGCCATAGCGAATGCTGAAGCACTTCCTTTCAAGGACAATAGCTTTGACATAGTCACTATAGCCTTCGGTTTACGCAACGTGACACACAAAGACAAGGCATTGGAATCAATATACAAAGTACTCAAACCTGGTGGTCGTTTATTGGTTTTAGAGTTTTCGAAACCGACTTCGAAAACTTTCTCTAAAATTTATGATACTTTTTCCTTTCAAGTCTTGCCTCGCCTAGGTCAATTAATTGCGGGAGACAAAAAAAGTTATCAATATCTTGCTGAGTCAATTCGCAAACACCCCAATCAAGAGAGTCTCAAGCAGATGATACTCGATGCAGGCTTCGATCAATGTGATTATCACAATTTAACTGCGGGTGTCGTTGCGCTACACCGAGGGATTAAACATTAATGATTAATGCTGATACATCTGAGCAGACTCGTTATATCCCAGTTGAACTCAAATTAGTTGTCCTCTCTATACTTGAAAGTTTTATTAATACCTTTACGCGGGTAAACCCATTGCCACAGGCACAAACCGAATCACTCGACGGCAAGGTGATTACGATTGAAATTACTGATTTAAATTTTAAAATTAGCCTCATTTTTAGCCAAGACTCTATTGAAATAACTGAAAATTTTACTGGCGAGGCAAATACAACTGTTCGCATGGATATACATACTCTATTCGAACTTGTCAAACATCGTGGCTCTACCCCCAGTAATATTAAAATGGAAATACTGGGCGAGATCGAAACAGGGCAGACTTTTAAAAACATGCTTGATGCTTATGAGATCGACTGGGAAGAACAGCTTTCTAAAATTACCGGCGACCTCATTGCTAATCGCGTTGGACAGTTTACTCGACAAATGCAGAATCTCATTAAAACTAATTTTTCTAACTTTAGTCAAACGACTGCCGACTATATCATTGAAGAGAAACAATTAGTGCCACACCCTGTCGAGATAAAGGAATTTATTAATAACGTAGACTTAGCACGAAACCATCTTGATCGATTACAAGCAAGAGCCAATCGATTACTTTCAAAAAGCCTAACACTTTAATCTTCGAGCATGACCTTGTGAAAAAAAGTCGACAAATTTTTCATTTATTTCGCATCAATCGCGTTCTGGTTCGCCATGGCTTAGATGAAATTATTTTCAAAATTCATTTTTTGCGTCCCATTCGATTCTTTTACTATTTAATTCCTAGCTATTGGCTCAGAAAAAAAGACAAACCTTTGGGTGCTCGAATTCGCACTTGTTTAGAAGAACTGGGACCCGTTTTTGTAAAATTCGGCCAAATTCTCTCGACTCGTCGCGATTTGTTACCAGACGAAATTGCCGATGAGCTAGTCAAGCTACAAGACCAAGTGCCGCCTTTCCCAGGTAAAAAAGCCAAAGCCCTAATTGAAGCTGCTTACAATCAACCGATCGAGGAAATATTTGACGATTTTGAAATTCAACCTTTGGCGTCTGCATCTATTGCTCAAGTTCACACCGCGCGATTAAAGACTGGCGAAGAAATAATTATAAAAGTCATTCGCCCTGAAATTGAACCCATTATTAAACGCGATTTAGATTTAATGTTTTTTATCGCCTCACTAGCAGAGCGTTTCTGGAAAGATGGCAAAAGATTAAGGCCGTTAGAAATAGTATCGGAATTTAAAACAGTCATTTATGATGAGCTTGATCTAATTCGTGAAGCCGCCAATGCATCGCAATTAAGGCGTAATTTTGAAAACAATGATTTATTGTATGTTCCAATCATTTATTGGGACTTAGTCAAACGCAATGTCATGGTGATGGAGCGTATTCATGGCACGCCCGTTAGCGATCTAGAAACACTTAAAGCTAAAAATATCGATATCGCGCAATTAGCCGCGCATGGCGTCGAGATTTTTTACACGCAAGTTTTTAAACACAATTTTTTTCATGCCGACATGCATCCAGGTAATATCTTTGTTGCCGATGATGGTCAATATATCGCAATTGACTTTGGCATCATGGGCTCCTTGAGCGAAGACGATCAACATTATCTCGCACAAAATTTCATCGCCTTCTTTGATCAAGATTACAAAAAAGTCGCTGAACTGCATATTGAGTCTGGCTGGGTGCCAGCCTCAACTCGCGTTGATGAATTGGAATCTGCAATTCGTTCAGTTTGTGAGCCCAACTTTAATCGGCCGCTTAAAGAAATCTCATTTGGACAAGTTTTACTGCGTTTGTTTGAAACCGCTCGACGATTTGACATGGAGGTTCAGCCGCAACTCGTTTTATTACAAAAAACACTTTTAAATATCGAAGGCTTAGGTCGGCAGCTCTACCCCGATTTAGATTTATGGCAAACCGCAAAACCTTTCCTAAAAGGCTGGATGAATGAACAATTTGGATTTCGTAAATTCGTTAGTCGGGTAAAACATGACTTACCCAAAGCCATTGATAAATTACCAGACTTACCCTTTTTGTTGCATGATTATTTAGATAAAGCGATTCAGGGCAAACTGGTAGTTCAAACTAAATCTGAAGACATCAATAAATTGCGCAAAGAAATTAAGGCTAGCCGAAATAAAATTATAAATGCGATAATCGCTTCAAGCGCCTTGCTTATATCTGCATTGCTCTTTATCAATCAAGGCTCAAACCAATTTTTTAGCACGGCTGCTTGGGGTTTTGGCATTGCTGGCTTTATATTGTTATTTATGTCCAATAACAAATGAAGCTGTGCCGCCCTTGGTACTTAATAAAAACGGATTATAAAGAAATATGAAAAATGTTACAGACAAACTAGATATCGCAGATATTGATAATGCAATTCAGGTGTTAAATAAATACGCCAAGGAAGCAAGTATAAAACCTTTAATATTGAAATTAGAAGCATTAAAGCAAGACTTATACAACGAATCACTCTTAGAAGAACTTGCTGATACATGGAGGAATCTTGGCATATTTCAAGGTGCTGTTTTAACCTATGTACCCTATTTCTATACTTTGATACCTGATGATATTTTTGGAGATAATAAATCAAAGGAAGTCAATGATTAAAAAAGGCAGAGCCCTTTTTACTAAATTTATTTAAAAATAAATAAAAATACGCTACAGGATGACGCCACCCCCTTTACGCGAAATACATTAATAAATACGATCTGACTACTAAAGTGAATATAAATATCCTTCTTGCAATAACTTCAATGGCCTTTGCCCAGTTTACAATCGCAAGCGTCTCGAAAGACTCGACCACTGATATAATTCCTAAAGCTGGAGATTATAG
>QIKQ01000246.1 GCA_003233075.1 Gammaproteobacteria bacterium | reverse complement strand
CTGGCGAGTTACTTTATTTTGCTTGTCCAAAATAAAGTAACCAAACAAAAAGACACCCCGAATACGTCGTGCCTGTAAAAAACACAGGCATACCCTCGTCGCTCGCAATGGAGGGGGCTGCTGCGGAACTCACTCACAAAAAACGTTCGCTCAGACATCCTCGCAGACAACTCCCCCTCCATTACTCGCTCCTCGGCGACTCCAACGGGGCCCGTAAGTCAAAAACGCCCGCTGACGAAAACTAGAGGAAATCAGGTTTGGTTTTAGTTTTTGACCGGAAGTCCGTCTTGAGCTTACCAAGGAGCGAATATGTGAGGTCCTGCGAATAATTTTGTAGGGTGCAATAACCAACGGGCATTGCACCATGTGTAAATCTTGTGGCACACCAAACATTCGGCGCAATGCCCGTTGGTTATTGCGTATATGGACTCCCCCAATTCTGCAACCCTTAATTTAACAAAAATTCGTAAGATGCGTGCGTATATACGGTTTCTTATTGAAGAAGCTATCTTCTAACCTTTGATGTTGTCGCACCTTCTGTCCTTTTCGCCCTAACAGCTTTAAAAGCTCATGCAATAAACAGGTTCTCAGAAGGTTGGTCTTACCTTTTGTTGCCTTATCGTTGTTGTAGAATTTTTCTTACTCTGCTTTAACTTTCTTGTTTTACTTTTTCACTACGCCTCATTGAGCATAATGGGTTGATATGTTTTACCGCTGGATAATAATGCCCAGGCGGTTCTCACTGTTTTGTTGGCCAGTGCAATACAGGCTCGCTTAATACCAGCACGTTTAACTAAATCGATTAGCCATTTTTGCTTTGCCGTTCTCGGCTCTTCAGGTAGTCGCGAGATAACAGCTAAAGCACCCTGATAAAGGACTCTTCGCAGTTCTTTTATCCCTGCGTGTTTTTGTATGCCTATCATGATGGTTTTTCCCCCGGAGCTGTGTTGCTTCGGTGTAACACCCGCATAAGCTGCAGCTTGGCGCCCATTTTTAAATTCACTGCCATCACCTATGTTGATATAAAGCAGTGATGCACCCACTTCACCCACGCCTTCTAAATCAAGCAGTCGTTGGCAGGGTTCAAATTGACGAACAATGGCTGATTTTTCTTTTTCGATGCCTTTGAGTTTTTCTTCAATGTTCTGGTATTGTTCCCACAGGATTCTTAATCCGGCTTTTAAACCATCGGGTAATCGGTTTTCTTCCTCGTCCAGTATGCCTGTCATGGATTCACCGAGTGTCTTTCGACCTTTGCGCACGACTATGCCATATTCATAAACATAGGCTCTCAGATGATTGCCCATGGCAGTCAGGTGTTTTGTGAGCAGTTGACGACTGGTCTCCAGCGTTTGCATTATTTGTTGTTCTTCACTTTTGACAGGGCAGAATTTTATGCCGATGTGTTGATAGGCGGCTGCAATAGCCAGGGCATCGTTAGCGTCTGTTTTATGACCCTGCCGGTAGGCTTTTACTTTTCTTGGGTTAATTATCCTGACGGTGTGCCCGTGCTGTTGTGCAAACCTTCCCCAGTGATGACAGCTACCGCAACCCTCCATGACAACCACTGACGGCACACTATTAATAAGTAGTTCTTTAAGCTTCTTAGCGCTATAGGCTTTGTTGGACAGCAGTTCACCGTGCTTTGTGATGACACAGCCCTGTAAAATGGCTTTTGCTAAATCTATGGCTATTACGTTACGATTGATCATTGTATGGACTCCTCTGTTATTTCCAAATTCAGCCTAATTGTTTAGGTTGGGGGAGTCCATACATCACCCTACGTGCTAAAAGGGTGGTTCTCATTGTATCGCTATCATAGGCTAGGTTTTATTACGAACCCTAGTAATATAAGTTTGAATATTGGATGCATCTTTTCAAATCTTTCTGGCTCGGTTCTGCACGTTATAATGTATTGTGTTCCACTTTTCTTGTTTGAATCAAGAGTGACGACAGTTAGAAACATTGTAGGAATTGAAATGCCATATGATTTAACTGTAGCCTCAGTTATTGAATAATATGCCTCTTTGTTACTTAGGCTTGTAACACCTGTTTTTATGAATTTAATATCTGGATATTGCTTGCGTAGGATACGTGGTATACCTTTTTTAGCATCTCTAATATAGTCTGCTGGTGGGTAATTTCTAAATAAATCATTGGTGACAGCAACTACATTGCAATCATCTACACCCTTACCACTATTAGAAACCACCTTAATTTTGGTTTGTTTATGTGTTGTTTGTACTGAAAGCCAACTTTTAGGATACCAAAATGAAAACTTGAATTCATCATTTCTATAAGTTGTGAAATCGTTATTTGTAAGAGAAAAACTATTAGTGCTGCTTATTATAGACAGAGTACACAGAAAAGAAGTAAGAGTTATCTTTGTTATGTATTTCATTTTTTACCTCTAACGCCTGAAATAACGGGCGTTGCGCGTTTTATGCGCAGCGGCCCAGCCCACGTTTGTTGTTGGCAAACTTGATTGATTTGTTATTCATGTTTAATTTGAAGAGCATGTAATAATGTGTTCCTCATCAAAATTAATTTCATCACCTATTTTTATATCATTAAACTCAAGATAGAAGCTTGGCTCAAAGCCGAGGACGTTGCCAGAAAAACTATTATCAGGTAGACGCAATATATTTTTAACGGACACAGATTCTTTCTCGATATGCAGGGTGACACTGTCACCGTTTTCAATTGTGTTTTTAAATTCTTGACCTGGGGTGTAAGCACCGAAAAATGTAATACCTATACTACCCTTACGTTTTGTGAACATATTAATTTTTCCTTTTTTAATGCATAACGCTTTAATAACCCGACATTTTTTCTTGCGGCCTGTTTTTTAGACCGCAATAAAAAATGTCGGGTTGATTTGATTGTTAGATTTTTTGTTCTTTTGGTTCTTCAATAGGCACTCCCATTTTTCCAGCATATTCAACAGCGCTACTTATTGTGTATTGCGCCTCTCTTAATATAAACCAGCAAATTTCAGCTAATTCATTAGGTGATAGCTTTACTATTGAACCTAGCTCATATGCACAGTTTCTTTCTATCATTACGAGATTTACATTACCTCCATGTTCTAAATATATTCCCTCATCCATTTTCCCGTTAATAATGTGTTTGGTACCATCTGGCTCTTCTATATAGATTTCGGCACCTAACCATAGGACTGATAATACATTTTCTTTGTTGCAGTCATTCTTTGCCACAATTCCTTGCCTATGTGTGAGGCAATTCCGCGTTTTATTTAGTGTTTTTATGTAGTCCGTATGTGTTGGTGAAACCGAGAATGAGGCTTCAAGCATATTTAATTTGTTGGGAAAGCCCTGGTTTGAAAAATTAGTTTGCTTTTCCGTTATTTCAATTAATGGTGTTTTCTTTGCATTAGCTTCTATTACAGCACATACATAATGAATTTGATCTAGAAAAATGGAAAATGTCTCAATCAATTCACGAAAACCATTTGCTACTACCCAGATACTAAATTCTTCTTTTATGTGAATTATAGATTCATCTGATATATTGTCTGGTATTAACTGTATAGATGAAATATCAGTTAACCCATAATCTTTAAACTCAGGATTATTTGCTGCGTTTATACCAAGACCTAAGAACGCAGATGCGCGACGGACTCCTTTTCTTGCGACCTCTAATATTAAATCGAAATCAATATTGTATTTGATATCTGCCAATTTCTTTCCTTGGTTAATCTAACAATTAGATATATCGTCTGCGTAAACGACATATTACGTTATTAAAGCGTAAAAGACGCCTTACATAAGTGACAACTAATATTGACAACATTAATCAAAAACCTAGGACCAAACCTAATATTTGCTAGTAGTTTTCAACTGGTGCTTTTGACCTTCGATCCCCTTGAAGTCGCCGAGGAGCGAGCGATTTGTGAGG
>QIKQ01000283.1 GCA_003233075.1 Gammaproteobacteria bacterium | reverse complement strand
ACTATGTCGAGCGCTTGGACCGAGTGAAAACGAGTCATAGTATGCAATTGGGCCGTCGCAGTAGATGGGCTGTGAGAAATGCGGGCTAGATCAAGTAACTCTAAATAAATAGAGTAATTTGTTGGTGGTAGATAGAAGATGCGAGTTAATCGCTTATTAAATGCAATTAGCATAAATTGATAAAAGTAGTTTTTTTACGCGTGAGGCATATAAAGAATATCGCTGGGTAAAATGATATTTGTTCGGTCTTCGTTTCGTCACTAATTTCATTATTTTCTAGATTGAAGCCAATCATTAAGCAGGGTTTCTTCTTCATTTAATTCAAAGGAGTTTATTAAGCCTCGCTGTAGGGCAAGAGCTATTGCTCGTGCGCGAATATTAATTAATTCTTTATTATTAGATTTGCTTTTGATTTCATCACTCGCACCCAGTTTTGAATATAATGACTGCAATCTGTTTTGTACTCCTCGGCGTGATAAAAATCGGCGCTCGGCAATCGTATTGTCAGTTAAGCCAAGCGCAATATCGATTAGAACCTCATATTCGCCATCACTGACTAAATTATTTTCTTTTTGGTTACGAGCCTGAACTTTTCTAACTTGTGGATCAATCCAGCACTGAAAGTCGTCAAAAACTGTTTGAGCTGCTCTCAAAATTACTTCAGATGTATTACTTTTGAGTACATAACCATAAACAGTGTCTGCGGGTATGAGTTTAGCGAGTGCGCGAACATAGGTCTCGTCACTGTATTGTGACCAAAACAGTATTCGCGCAGTGTTGAATTTATTCCATATCTTTTTGGCGAGGTCAATGCCATTACAATCAGGCATTTGAATGTCAGTAATTATCCATGGAGTATGATCTAGTTTACAGTTATCTAGAGCTTCAGCCGCATTTGCGACGCAAACTGGTTTGTACGCGGATAATAGTTCGGCTAAGTACGTTCTATCACGAGGATTGTCATCAACTATTATTATTCGATTCATAGCGGCTCTTTTAATTTAAGTGCTAATTTAAAACAAGTACCATTAGCAAAACGGGATTGATGCCATTTGACACTCGCATCAATAAGTAATGCGCGTTCTGACATATTTGAAATGCCATATCCTTTGAAGATAGTATTTTCTGGCATACCTATGCCGTTATCTTCGACAGAAGCTATAAGTAGATTAGAATTAAGGCGTAGGCTAATTTCAACTTGACTGCATTGGGCGTGTTTAAGCGCATTTGTTATTGCTTCAGTTATTATTCTATACAAACTAAGTTTGATTTCAATTGAGATGTGTTTTTCAATATTTGCGTCGAAATCTAAGTGATACTTCGGACAAGTGCTGTGGTTAAAGTGCCGAGTTAAATGTGAGCTTAAAGCAGATTCGAGACCAAGTATTTCTAATACCTGCGGGTGTAAGTCATCAATAATATTTCGCAAGTTGTTAATGACATTAAGCACATCCTTATCAATGGTATTTATTGATTCTAGACTACTATCGTCTCGATAAGATTCCACGCTACGATTTATCGCGGTAAGATCGGCAAGAATGCCATCATGCATGTCCATTGCAATCCTGCGCCGTTCTTTTTCTGCACCACGAAATACGTTTTCGACACTCACCACTTTTAAAAGTTGGCTAGTCATACTTGTGAGGGATTTCTCAAGATCATCTAATTCGTCAAGGCTGTTACTATATTTGCTTTTATTCGGGCGCTTAGGGTTTTGATCAGAAGTTAGCTGGTGAATACTGGCTGCATGAGCACGTTCGCTTAGTTGCTTTAGGCGCGATCGAGTGACTTTTAATCCCCATATTGTAAGCCCAATTGCTAAAATGATGCATGCTATTAGCGCGCTAAGCAACGTTGTAGTCATTCTGGAATTGGTTGATTTTAGTTTGTGATGATACTCTAAAATTGCAGTGCGTCGCTTAGCAAGCGATATTTTGTATTGATGTTCGAGTGCGGGTAGTAATTTACTGATTGAGTTAATGATAATTTTGTACTTATGTTTTTCGGGTTCACGTAATAATATTTCACTACTTTTAATTTTTACTTTTAGATTTGAAGGTACATGTTCTAGTAGAAATTTATTATTTAAGCTATTAGAAAGAATATTTGCATGTTCAAGATAATTAAAGAAATCATCGTCTTCTTCGGTTTTGTTTTTTGTCTGAAGTTCTTGCGCAATAGTATTTAGTTGGATGGCACTATTGATACTAGTATGAACGAGATTAGTTAATACTTCCCAGCGTCGAGTTTCTTTATTGCCTTGTTTAATATTTGAAAATTCAATAAGGGTATAGGTTACTAGGCATGCCAGTAGTAAAGTTATGATCAATGGTGCAAGCACAAATTGATAACGAAAGGGTAATTTCATTTTTGTTATATCGACTGTCAGTGTATTGACTAATTCTAACCTATTTTCAACAAATTTAACTGTGCTTAGGCACAGTTAAATCTGTGTTTCCGACTAATCAATGCTGTTTGAGTAGACCTTCAATATTGATTGCGGCTTAGGCATAGTCACCTAAACTAGATTTTCGTTTGTGGCGAGATCGCTAACTAAGCTTATGGGAGCAAACAATTAGGGTATGTGATTGACTAAAACAATAAATTATTGGAGATAGAAAAATGACACGACTAAAATATTTTTTAATATTAATGTGCTTAGTATTTTTTTCAATGACATTGCAAGCTTCACCAAAATCAGATTTAAAATTGTTTCAAAAGTATTTTAAAGAACGATTTCCAAAAGTTAGATTTAAAGTCTATCAGGATGGCATATACGCGTTGGACGCAGATCGACGAGCGGCCTGGGCAGACTGGGTTGATTTTGCACCACCTTATTCGGATGGACTCGAGTTTGGTAAAAAACTATTTTATAAAAAATTCAAAAATGGCAAGACTTTGTCGTCGTGTTTTAGAAACGGTGGGATCGGTATACGCCATCGTTTCCCTTATTTCGATAAGAAATTAGGCAAGGTGGTCACTTTAGAGCTGGCAATAAATAATTGTCGAACTAAAAATAAAGAGAAAAAATTGAAATGGAAAAAAGGCAAGCTCGCCGCTGTATCGGCTTATATGGCATCAACCGCGTCAGGTAAAAAGTTAAAAACAAAAATAGGCCAAGATGAAGGTGCTTTAGCGGCCTATAAGCGTGGTAAACAGCATTTTTATATGAAACGTGGTCAACTTAATTTTAGCTGTGCGGATTGCCATGTGTTTAATTCAGGCAATATGGCTCGTGGTAATTTGTTAAGTCCGGCCTTGGGTCATGTGACACACTTTCCAGTTTGGCGAAAACAATGGGCTATTCAGTCTGAAGCACAAGGCAAACGTGGTCCGAATAGAGGATTCGGAACATTGCATCGACGATATGCAGGTTGTAATAAAAACATTAGAGCGAAGCCATATAAAGCACAATCAGATGAATACACTTCATTGGAGTATTTTCAATCCTATATGAGTACTGGCTTGAAAGTAAATGGTCCAGGATTGCGCCAATAAAATTAAAAGCTTGCAGATTATGAATTAAATGGTCTTCATGGGTCTGGCTCGAACCTATCGGGCTATTCTTCTGGCCTGATGATCTGACTGAGAAAGTAGTGAGAAAAGCGGGCTAGAGTATTTAACCCAGAGCGATCTGGGTTTTTTTTACTCTATAACTTAAGTCACTGCTGTCCCGCTAACTTTAGTCTTATTTCATGAAACGCAGTCATGTGAAGTTATAACGGAAGAATGGGTGAGGGAGACATGAAGCTAGAAAATGATCGTCTTTGCGAAGCGGCGTACGCCGCTGAAGCAATCTCGTCAATATTGTGAGGTACCTCATATCGGCAGTGGTGATATTGATAAGGAGATTGCTTCGTTTTGACCATGGATGGTCTTACGACCAGAACCAGCGCAGCTGGTGCAGTAAGTACTTGATGAAACGCCGAAGGCGGT
>QIKQ01000231.1 GCA_003233075.1 Gammaproteobacteria bacterium | reverse complement strand
TAAACTTTCAATTAATTCTGGTAATTGTTGCTGCACTTTGGATTCATCGCCCTCATCAATACAAGCCAATAATTGCTCTATGCTCACATTTGGGCTTGTATTTAACTTGCTAGCAAGGGACTCAATATTCTCTTGATGATTTTTCAGCAATCGCTTACTACGATGATCTGCCAGTAATTGATTCGCCAATTCATCTAAATCATTAAGAATACTTTCAGTCTTAAGTTCTTCACCTAAATTAGGTGCATATATGACTGTACTAAGATTTATATCGGCAATAAGATTAGTAAAACTAAAATCTAGATCCTTTATGTCTTTGCAAATACTTTCTACCACAGCCTCAGTCTCTTTAACATTCGACCCTGGCATAACGATAATGAAAGCAGATAGACCAACACGTGCTGGAGTATGTTCTTCATGCACATGATTTGATATCACACTTGCCACGGATTGTATTAAGCGATTCGATGCGGGTTTGCCTTCTTGCAGAAAAACTTGATTGAATTCTTCTATGTCAAAACGAACCAGTGAGATAGGGGCCAAATGCCGAATTGCGTAAGAATAATCTTGACCAAGCTTCTCCTGCAGATAACTTTTATTGTTTAAATTAGTTAGCGGGTCTTTACTTGCATTCTTTTCAAGTTGTACCGCTTTTTGCTTTAACTCTCGAGCAATGTTCTCGGATGTGACGTGAGCCTTTGCACGCGCCTTTAAATCTGTTGAATTAAAAGGTTTCGATATAAAATCAGTGGCACCAAACTGCAAGGCCGTTGCGCGACGACTCTCGTCATCTGCATCGGTAGTCATGATAATAAATGGCAAGCTAATTAATCGCGGCTCACTTGATTTTCGAACTCGCTTCAGCAGTGAAAAACCATCTAAAACTGGCATAGTAATATCAGAAAAAACAACTCGTATATCTTTGTCACTATTAATTAAATCCCAAGCCTGTTGGCCATCATCAACCATTATGACCTGGTATTCATCTTTTAATATACGTTCAGCCGCTACTCTAATTAACTTAGAGTCATCGACTATTAAAACTTTTGCTCTTGTCGCTAGTAAATCCATCTGTTTATTTTCTCTCTAATTCAACGCCGAAAACCAATTCATCGCCCTAAACATTATCATCACCTATTGCTGAAATTAAGCTCACTAACAAGCGCTAATCTCTACTTGAAAGAATAGGCAATCGATGCTGCGATTGCCAGTGCCAATAACACATTTGTCGTCTTGCCGACAAAGAAAACCGGATCTTAATCCTGCCGTTGCATCGCCTATTGAGGCAAAATTGATTTATAATCTAGAGAGCTACTTTAGAGGGAGGCACTTGCAAATAAATGAGCGAGCCATGTATATGACTCGCCATCTTGACTAGTTTAATTCTTAGGTAATTTTTCCATGCTTGCTTTAACGGCATCCTTCATTGTATCAGCGTAATCCGCGACTTGCGCCAATCGAGCGGTAACTCTAATATCTCGACCAACTACAAAAACAAGTAATGTAATCAACGCATAAAAACAAACTTTCTTCTCAAAACCTTTAGTCTCAGCGTGTTGACGATAAAGTAGAAAAGTACTTCCGCCTGCAAGAGGCAACATAATCCACCAGCTCAATGTAAAGGCATCAATAAAGCTAAATAAAATAAATGCGATTACCATGCCTATGCCAGCTAAAGACATAGTTTGGAATTTTTTTACATCGCCAATTATTTTATCGGTAGTGGCGTTTAATTTGCTTGGGTTTGACCCAGATGCACTATCACTCGACGAGCTAGCTGAGCTAGCTGACTTATCTGACGATTGTGATTGATTGTCTTCCGCTTTCTCTTCCATTGTATATCCTCATACCAAAAATTAAGTTTTATAAACCGAGTCCTGAGTGTGCGGCATTGTTAATTCAATGCATTTCTTGATTACTACAATAAGCACGCTCGCTCGAATCCCTGCGTTCACTCAATAAACTCACTCGACGGCGCAGATTAAAAAAACAGTGGGCATGTTACCGTCCACTAATATTCCAAACTCTTGCCTGCCTCCTTGTGAATTAAGCATTGTAACAGACACTTTTATAAACGCACGGACAGGGTCATCAAAATAATACGAAGAACTGATTATGTCCAGCTTTAGACTCCTGTTTGCTTAGTTATTAAGCATATTGTATCGTTTTTACTGAAGAAATTTTCCTCGCTAAATTAGCGGCACTTGCCTCACCTTACTTTACTTTATTCTTAGGATTCCTAACTCGGCTTCGACCACTTTCCATTAATAACTATGACTGTAAATAAGTAAGCCCTTATTGTGATAAACTACCAGCCAACCACAAACTCGACCCAGCTTTACGAGTTAGCATTGACACTGAATGAGCCGAATAGCCCATTGCCGATTATAGGATCTAGACCGCATAATTAGTTCTTTATTCTCTAGCAGTATTAATATGAATATAAGCATGCAAAAAATAATTTCTATTCCAGGTTTTACTGATCCGTTTAGCTCCATCGTGCACCTGCTTGCCGCCTTAGTATTTTTAGTATTGAGCATAATACTCATTCGTAAAGGCAAGGGATGTCATACGCGAAATTTTTGTCTCGGGCTTTTTTCTTTTGCCTGTATTTTCCTGCTCAGCATTAGCGGCACCTATCATCTTTTAGGCCCAGGCCCGGCCAAAAATATTTTGCAACAAATTGATCACGCAGCAATTTTTATCTTTATTGCGGCCTCCTTTACCACCGTGCATGGCTTAATATTTAAAGGATTTATGCGCTGGGGCTTCTTGTTTATCGTATGGGCAGTGACAATTACCAGTTTAGTTTTGAAAATGATCTTTTTCGACTCCATACCTGAATGGCTAGGGTTCACTTTTTATCTCAGTTTAGGCTGGCTAGGCTTGCTGACTTTCTTTTTACTCTGCAAACGATTTGGCGTTCATTATAATCGTTATTTATTTTACAGTGGTATTGCCTACACATTCGGCGCCGTAGCTGAATTTCTGAAGGCGCCTGTATTAATCAATGGCGTACTCGGGCCACATGAAATTTTTCATGTCGCTGTGGTTATAGGCATAAGTTATCATTGGCTCTACACTTATCGATTCGCTGATGGCTGTGTCACCATGCCAAACGGTGAAGTATTATTCGCACCAAGTGATTATCGCAAAAGTGCCTGAACCCTACATTGAATCAGGCTCAGTTAGCAAATGAATAAAAATGTCAAACCTGGTTCTATGTAGGGGTCTGGCACCTTTGCAGGCACGTTAAAAATGATGAGTAGCAAATATGAATAAATTATGTCGAAGTACTGATGCCATAGAAGCACAAGGAATTATCGCGAAGGTGCCTGAACCCTACATTGAATCAGGCCCAGTTAGCAAATGAATAAAAATGTCAAACCTGATTCTATGTAGGGGTCTGGCACCTTTGCAGGCACGTTAAAAATGATGAGCAGCAATTATGAATAAATTATGTCGAAGTACTGATGCCATAGAAGCACAAGGAATTATCGATTTCCTCGAAGCAAACAATATCGAATGTCAGCTAATGAATAATTTTTTATCTGGCGCTCTGGGTGACATCCCCTTTACTGATACCGGTCCAGAAATATGGGTAAGCAATGAGACAGATCTAATCCTAGCAAAACAACTCTTGCACCAATATTTCCAAACGCAAAAATTAAATGAGATCAATCAAGACAAAACAAGATTATGTCCGCACTGCCAAGAAACCAACCCAGCACACTTTGCGACTTGTTGGTCCTGTCAAAAAGACATCTAGACGCAAACAAATTCAACCCAAATAACTCTTCTCCCTGCCTGTGCCTTACGGCATCAAACACTCCACGCACATTTGAGAGCCTCTGATTAATCTCTGAAGCAGGTCGTGAAGAGCCGGGCTACAGCAGATATTGAGTATCGCCCTTCCTATACTAAGTACGCGGTTAACTGTGGGACAACAGTGGGTCTTACCG
>QIKQ01000127.1 GCA_003233075.1 Gammaproteobacteria bacterium | reverse complement strand
CGAAATGTGTCCCTATTGCCAAATGCCATTCGACTATAGCTGAATGAGATGAAATGTTTTGTTTGTAAATTATTAAATCAATCACTTAGCAGTAATTGCTAAATATAAATAAAGGAGACTAGATTATGCATTTTTTTGTATATTTCACGATGACAGAAGGCGAAGCCATGAATCCATCCTCTCCGGAAGGAATGGCGAAAATGTGTAAGTTGATGGAGAAATCCTTTGAGTCAGGAAAAATCGTCGCTACCGGCAAGCTACCGCAAGAAGTGACCAACGTGCAGTTAGAGAAAGGCGAGTTTTCAATTTCAGACGGTCCTTTTATCGAAGGCAAGGAGCTTATTCCTGGATTTACCGTTATTAATGCTGATTCCAAAGAAGAAGCGCTTGAGTGGGTAAGAGAGATGCGAGAATGTATGGGCGATGGCACCATCAAAATGGCGCAGCTTATGGGGACAAGTGCGGAAGACATGAAGATGCCACCGCCGTCATAGGCAGAATAATTTAATTTTTGTTCGTGTATATGCTGCGCGCGGCTACAGAAAAATTAAAAACTGTTGTATTCACGAAGGTGCCTGACCCCCACTGCTGTCCCACAGTTAACCGCGTACTTAGTATAGAAAGGACAATACTCAATATCTGTTGTAGCCCGGCTCTTCAGAGCCGGGGTGGATTTGGGTTTAAGCATAACACTAACTCGTCTTATAACTGAGCCATCATCAATTATGCCGCTGTAAACACCATGGCGTCACTGTTCGAGTCCTAAAAATATTTTTACCGGTAACAGGAAAAGAATATATGAAAACTGGCGGCCTACTAGAGAAAGATCAAATATCAAGTAATTTTAAATCTTAATCATAGTTTACACGCTTAGTTGTAGTTAAATAGTAGCAAGCATTCTCCTGTGGTCGAATTAAACTGAACTGTTGCAGTTGGTATGTTTGAGGGTCCAAAGGCGGCTCTGGATCTTATTGATCAACTTATGGGAAATAAAAAATTTAATTCCGCGCATACTATTTATGCTGTGCAAGCTGATTTCTGTAAGAAGTTGGGTTTAGTCGATAAGGCGATTAATGCCTACCAGCGCGCCATTGAATTGGTGTACCAGGAACCAGAAAAACGATATTTAAATAAGCAGCTTGCTAAAATTACTTAATTATTTTCACTGCTGTCCCGTTAAGAATTGAATAAAAGTTTCGGAATAATTTTTACGCCAAAATGAAAGTAGTGAATAAAACTGGAAAACTAAGAGTTTCCGAGCAGTATGGCTTAAAACCATCGTGATGGCTTATGCTTAAATTTAAATAAAGACATGAATTCTTAACTTTAATTTAACGAGAAATGATTTACTTTTCCCTGCACTCGGCGATAATCTATCGCCTCCTGACAGGCTACAAAACACAATAAAAGTAGCCTGCAGGAGCTTGTGGTCGCTCTTGGCCTTCGTGTCATAACACCATCCGTGGTGAAAAGTGCAGGAAAGAATACCTCAATGATTAAAATGGCGCAGCTTATGGGGGCGCAAGTGCGGAAGAACTGAAGATGCCACCGCCGTCGTAACTGTTCGTGTATTTTTCTTGCAAAAAAAAGCCCCGCCGAAGCGGAGCTTTTAGACAATGGAAAGCTAATAAATTTACGCTTTTTCGATACCAGGGTTACCGCTAACACCGTGTAATTTTGGAATATTAAGCTCAGAGATTTTAACTTCTTTTTGGCCGCGTAAGTAGGTAGCGACGACATCCCATATAGGGACGCCAGCTTCTTGTTTACGCACGCTGGCCCAACCAGCAACCATGTATTTTTTGTTTGCTTCAATGGGTTCGCCATTAAGCTCCATATAAGTAATTCGGTCACCAATTTTAGCATTAGGATCGATTTCATATTTTAAGCCACCCACTCGAACCATGTCTCCGCCTTGTTGATAGTACGGGTCTTTGTTGAATAAGTTATCGGCCACATCTTCAAGAACCAATTTAATCGTATTGCCAGTCATTTCATTCCGAGTGGTAATGGGATAGGTTAAACCAGTTTGGGTCATAACGTGTTCAAAGGTAATGTCTTGTCCTGCTAAAACACTCACACCCCAGCGGAAACCAGGAGAGAAAGAGATCTCTGCGTCTTTTTCCTTAATAAGGGCATCGCAAATTAATTGGTCAAAAGTGCCGTTGAAGTTGCCGCGTCGGTAGAGTACATCGGCTGTGACTGCGAGTTTCTCTTCCAATTTCTTTTTCATGTTGAATTTTTCGTTACCAAAAGTAACGTCTTGATCTCTCACTTTCATGATGTATTCAGCCATTGCTGGATCAGGCTGAATTAAATTAGAGAAAACGGGTAGTAATTTGTATTTAAAACCTTTGACTTTATTATCTTTGACATCGAAATCAAGTACCGAAAGGAATTTAGCGTTTGAGCCAGAGTTACAGACTAGCGTGACGGCACCGGCTTTATTCTTAATCTCAACGGGTGCTGGAATCGCATCGTGGGTATGACCGCCCATGATCGCATCAATTCCCGACGTTCGACTTGCCATTTTAAGGTCAACGTCCATACCATTGTGTGAGAGGACGATGACGACTTTGGCGCCTTTGCCTCTTGCTTCGTTGACAACTGTTTGCATGTCTTCGTCACGAATACCGAATTGCCAGTTTGGTACTAGATAACCTGGGTTAGCAATTGGCGTGTATGGGAACGATTGGCCAATGATCGCGACAGGAACGCCATTCATTTCTTTAATGACATAAGGTTTGAACACACGTTCTTCAAATTCTTTGTCACGAACGTTTTGTGCAACAAAATCGATGCTGCCTTTAAAATCATTTTCAATAACGTGTTTTACACGTTTGTGGCCATAGGTATATTCCCAGTGACCGGTCATGACGTTTACGCCCAATAGTTTTTGCGCGTCGACCATGTCTTGTGCATCAGTCCAAACTGCGGTACCTGAACCACCACCCCAAGTATCACCACCGTCTAGTAGCAATGAGCCTGGACGTTGTGCCCGTACTTGTTTGACTAAAGTCGCTAGATGAGCAAAACCACCGACTTTACCAAATTTGGTAGCGGCACTTTGGAAATCGATGTAAGTGAATGCATGCGCTTCGATTGTTTTTGGTTTGAAATTATATTTCTTTAAGAAATTTTGGCCAACTAAGTGAGGAGGTTTACCACGCATTGAGCCAATGCCTAGATTGATATTTGGCTCGCGAAAATAAATAGGTAATAACTGAGCGTGACAATCGGTGTAGTGCATTATCGAGACGTTACCGTAAGGTGCTAATTCATAAAGATTGTTAGGACCCTTAGAAGTTTTTACGCCACCAGTTGTTATATTATTTTGTGCATTTTTGCCTGATTGCGAACCTTCATTACAGGCTGTAACATTTAATCCGGCCGCGCTGGCGACCGCAAGCATTTGTAAAAACTCACGTCTGGACATGTTCATTTAGATAACCTCCCACGGCTTACATTTAACTGGTTAAGTTCGTTGAATTCGGTTTTGTGATTAATTATTATTTCTTCTCATTTTGATGTAGAAATTAAATTATACTGCTTATTTACGTGTATTAGAATTGACTAATACTTTATAATACGTAAAGCTCTTTAAGTGTGTTAAAAAATACTACCCAAACAAGCGCTAAGCAAGTCGTTTTTACCAGAAAAGCTAAAACTTCAGTGAATCTTCAGGTATTGGCGATAGATTTTGTTGTTAGTGCGATTAAATATTAGGCTTTGTAATTTGACTCTTCACGAATGAAGAGTAATGCAGCAGTAGTTGCCAAGTGCCAGGGTTAGATGCTGGGGTAGACATAAATACAATTATAATGCGTTTACTCGAAGGGTCTGGCAAAATTCCTTTGAGTTACATTCGTCGTGATTAACGAATCAGATGCTAGCCCGCTTTTCTCACAGCATTTCGTAGCGAGACGGTTCAAGGGTATGCTATGACACGTTTTCACGACCGAGAAGTGCGCAGGCATAGTCGACACTATGTCGAGCGCTTGGA
>QIKQ01000165.1 GCA_003233075.1 Gammaproteobacteria bacterium | reverse complement strand
TTCACGACCGAGAAGTGCGCAGGCATAGTCGACACTATGTCGAGCGCTTGGACCGAGTGAAAACGAGTCATAGTATGCAATTGGGCCGTCGGAGTAGACGGGCTGTGAGAAATGCGGGCTAGATCAATCGTCGGATCGCAATGATACCAAAAATCGCGAAAACGACACTCGGCAATCCCGCACTCACTATCGCTGGCAAGCCATAGACGACACCAAATTGGTTAACGCCCTGGTTCAACAGAAAAAATACCATACCCGTTAAAATTCCAAATAAGGCCCTTTGCCCAGTATTACTCGTGCGGATAGTTTGAAAGACGAACGGAATTGCCACCAACAACATAACCAGAGTTGATAATGGCCTAAAAACTTTTATCCACACGGCCACTTCATATCGAGCGGCTTCCTGATTTTGCTTTTTCAAATGATTCACATATTTTTTGAGAGAGACCATCGACAGGTTTTCAGGTTTAACGGCTAGAACAGACAATAATGACGGGTCTATTAATTTCGGCAATACCATTGTTTTCTTATGAGCAATTTTGACGGATTTGTTTTCGAGCTTACTTTCTTTAACACCCTTCAAATACCATTTTTTACTTTTATTATTGTAATTAGCTTCCTCCGCATATAACACTTTGGCTAGACGACGGCGTAAACCAAATTCGTACACCAGCACCTGCTTGACATTCGAGTCTGAAATAACGCGCTTAATATTAATAAACGTATCGCCTTCACGTGCCCAAAATCCATCCTGCCCCTTTGTCGAAATTTGACCGGCTAATTTAACTGATCGGAAACTTTGAGCTTCGTGTTCAAGTCCAGGCGCAATTACTTCTCCAATTAAAATAGACAATAACATCAAGATAAAACCTGCTTTAAGAACCGATGCCGTAATACGACCTATGGATACGCCGGCTGCACGAATACTAATGAGTTCACTGTTGCTGGCAAGATTTCCCAAGCTAAATAAACTGCCAATTAAAACGGCGGTTGGAAAGAGTTCATATGAGCGGCGCGGTAAAGTATAGAGGACATACTTAAGTCCTTCAAAGATAGTCATCGAGCCTTTGTTTATATCAGTAATTTGCCCTAAAAAAGAGAAAAAACCTGCGAGCGACATCAAAATTAACAAGGTTATCAAAACACCTTGAGTCACGGAAATTATGATGTATCTATCTATGAGTTTCATCTAAATCTACTCGAGGGGTTAAATACCCATTTAAAACCCAGCTGTTTGCTCAGTAACAATAAGCTCGAGCCAAACATAACAATATGTACCCACCACAAACCAACATACGGACTAAGCGTATTTTGACCAAGCAAGACCTTCGATGTATTGAGTAAAATAAAATACATAATATAAAATAACATAGCGAAAATTAACTTACCATAACGCCCCTTTCGAGGGTTTACCCGACCGATTGGTATGGCGGATAGCGCAAGTAAAAAATAAAAAATAGGCAAAGAGATGCGCCACTGCAGTTCGGCGATTTCTTGAGGTTTTTTGGAATTCCATAAAACGCTGGTCGGAATTGCGTCTTGTTTTAAATCTTTGTCGTTACGTAATTTTGAAACCAATTTAAAAGCATGTTCTTTATAGCGAGTCATTCGATAATCTGCTTTACCTGGCTCACCGTCATAGCGATAGCCGTCTTCTAAAATTAAAAGCCGTTCGCCTATTTCATTGGTTTCAATTCTACCCACCGCCGCTGAAAAAACCACGCTGCGTTTATTTATTTTTGCATGAATAAAAACATTCTTGGTTGAGGTTTTATCCTTGGAAACTGATTCAACATAAATAATTCGTTTGCCGCCGCTGGTTTCTCTAAAACGACCCGCACTAATGCCGGTCACTTCTAAATCTTCTTCCGCATTTTGAATGATTTTATATTCTATTTGTGCTGTTAATGGCACTACTTTAAGAGAAATCCAAGCAAGCAATATCATACCCGGTATCGCGATAATTAAGACTGTTTTATAAATTTTCCCCACGCCAACGCCGCAGGAGGCTAAGGCTGCCATTTCGCTATCACGGTACATCCGCCCAAGCGATAGCAAAACGGCCAAAAACATAGCCAATGGCACGACAAAAATAAAATATTTAATCGCTTTAAGTCCCAAAAGGGTAAATATAATTTCGGAAGGGATATCACCAGAAGCCGCGTCAGCAAGGTAACGAACCAATCGATTACTGACAAATATCAACAGTAAAACGACCAAAACTCCCATAAGAGTTTGAAATATTTCCCTGCTAATATAACGCTCTATGACTGAAAACATTCTATTTTTTACTACTTGAGTTGTATTTTTGGCTGGAAATCAATAAAACTTGGTGTAAACTTGCAAAAATACATGTTTTAAAAATACTCGGTGTCTGTTATCTATACAAATAAAAAGTTCGGATATATATGGCACTAAGAATACCCTATTCGATGCAAAGAGACTATTAAAATGGAATTCAGTGTAAAAAGTGGAAATCCGGAAAAACAACGCACCGCCTGCGTCGTTGTCGGCATATTCGAACCAAGACGTTTGTCACTCGCGGCAGAACAGTTAGACAAAGCCAGTGACGGATTTATCGCTGCTTTAATCCGTAGAGGCGATATCGAAGGCACTGTAGGCCAATCATTATTACTCTATAACGTGCCCAATACATTGTGTGATCGCGTCTTGTTAATTGGCTGCGGTAAAGAACGTGATTTTAATGTCAATGAATATAGAAAAGTAATCGCAAAAGCAACCCAAACATTAAACGATGGCGGCGCTATGGAGGCAGTGTATTATTTGCCTGAATTAAATATCAAAAGTCGAGATATCCAATGGAAAGTGACCCAAGCCGTCATTGCTGCTGAAAATTGCGTCTATTGTTACGACGAAACTAAAACCCAAAAAAATCCCGCACGCCGACCATTGCGAAAAATTGTCATGAGCATCCCCAGTCGACGCGAGTTAATCCAATGTGAACTAGCCATCAAAGTCGGTCAAGCGATTGCGAATGGTATGAATTTGGCTAAAAATCTCGGTAATTTGCCTGGAAATATTTGCACGCCCACTTACTTAGCTGAAAAAGCCATATCACTCAGCAAGGAACATTCATCAGTATCAACCGAAATTATTGACGAAGCAAAAATGGAATCGCTGGGAATGGGCGCTTTACTTTCCGTTTCTCGCGGCAGTCGTGAACCTGCCAAACTTATAATTATGAAATATAGCGGCGCTACTCAAGAAGAAAAACCGATTGTTTTCGTTGGCAAGGGATTAACCTTTGACGCCGGCGGCATTTCGCTAAAACCTGCCGCAGCTATGGATGAAATGAAATATGACATGTGTGGCTCCGCCGCCGTGTTTGGTGCGATGCAAGCTTGCGCAGAACTCGAACTCGAAGTGAATTTAATTGGCGTAGTTCCAAGCTCAGAAAACCTGCCCGATGGCGAAGCCAATAAACCTGGGGATATTGTCACGAGCATGGCTGGACTGACAATTGAAGTATTAAATACAGACGCTGAAGGCCGTTTGATACTGGCAGATGCCCTCACCTACAGTGAAAGATTTGATCCTGCCGTCGTGATTGACTTAGCGACGTTAACTGGCGCTTGTGTCATTGCACTCGGTGCTCAGGCGCATGGTTTATTAAGCAATCACAATCCCCTCGCACACGAGCTCTTGAATGCCGGTAAAAACATTATGGATCGTGCCTGGGAATTGCCCTTATGGGATGAATACCATGAGCAGCTTAAATCAAATTTCGCCGATATTGCCAACATTGGCGGCAGAGAAGCTGGTACGATCACGGCAGCTTGCTTTTTGTCTCGATTTACGAAAAAATTCCGTTGGGCACATTTAGACATCGCTGGCACTGCATGGCTTTCGGGCAGCAAAAAAGGCGCCACGGGAAAGCCCGTCCCTCTCTGAACGAGCAAAAAACAGTAAATAGACATAGAAAATAAATTATGACACGAATTGATTTTTATATATTAAAAGACGCAAACACTGACTTATTTGCCTGTCGATTAGCAGAAAAAATTTACAAAACAGGCCTTAACTTATTCATTAACACCGCCGACCAACAATCTAGCCAGAAACTAGATTCTTTGCTTTGGACCTTTCGTGAACAAAGTTTTGTGCCGCATGCCATCTTGGATGCAAATACGAGCGCATCTGATCAAGTCTTGCTAGCGCACGACCGAGAACCCGATCACAATTGCCAGGTCCTCATTAATTTATCAAATCAGGTAGCAAATTATTTTAGTCGATGTGAACGCGTCGCTGAAGTCATTGCTATTAGCGATGAGTCCAAAAAAGCTGGGCGCGAGCGCTTTAAATTTTATCGTGACCGAGGTTATCAAATTCAAACTCACGAAATATAATAGAATTTTAAGCCTTAACTCATATTTCTCAATTTTTCGAGCACGCATAAATTATCTGTATTCTTAATATAGACAGGCTATAATGTTGCGCGCAACTCTACAGGTAACGGTCGAAATTAATGGATAAAACATATAACCCAAACAATATCGAAAAACGTTGGTATGAACTCTGGGAAGAACGCGGTTACTTTGCGCCCCAAGGCGATGATGAATCTTATTGTATAATGATTCCCCCGCCAAATGTCACGGGTCGATTACATATGGGTCATGCCTTCCAAGACACTATTATGGATACGCTCATTCGTTACAACCGTATGAAAGGTAAAAATACCCTTTGGCAAGCAGGCATGGACCATGCTGGCATTGCTACCCAAATGGTAGTGGAACGTAATCTTAAAGCGAATGATAAAACTCGTTACGACTTAGGACGAGAAGCCTTTATTGAAAAAGTTTGGCAATGGAAAAAAGAATCGGGCGGCACTATTACCCAGCAACTCAGGCGCATGGGTGCATCCCTAGATTGGTCACGTGAACGCTTTACCATGGACGATGGCTTAAGTGATGCCGTCAAAGAAGTTTTTGTTAAACTGTTTGAAGAAAATTTAATTTATCGAGGTAAGCGTTTAGTTAACTGGGACCCTGTATTACATACCGCTGTTTCTGATATAGAAGTTATTTCCGAAGAAGAGAACGGCCACCTTTGGCAACTGCGTTATCCCTTGGCCGACGATGAGTCTAGTCACTTAGTAGTGGCAACGACCCGACCGGAAACTATGTTGGGTGATGCGGCAGTCGCAGTTCATCCCGATGATGAACGTTATAAACATCTCGTTGGCAAAAAAGTGAAGCTGCCCTTAGTTGGCAGAGAAATAGCTATCATCGCCGATGACTATGTTGATAAAGATTTTGGAACTGGTTGTGTCAAAATAACACCTGCGCATGACTTCAATGACTATCAAATGGGATTAAGGCATGAATTGGAACAAATCAATATCTTTACAATAGATGCCGCCATTAATGAAAATGCCCCGGAAAAATATCAAGGTCTTGATCGATTTATTGCCCGTAAAACGATAGTCGCCGATCTCAAAGAACTAAATTTACTAGAAAAAATAGAAAAGCATAAATTAAAAATACCTCGTGGCGATCGGACAGGCGCAGTGATCGAACCTTATTTGACTGACCAGTGGTTTGTTAAAGTCGAACCTTTAGCTAAACCTGCAATTGAAGCAGTTGAAAACGGCTCAATTAAATTTGTACCAGACAATTGGAAGAATACTTATTTTGACTGGATGCGCAATATCCAAGACTGGTGTATTAGCCGACAAATCTGGTGGGGTCATCGAATCCCGGCTTGGTATGACGAAGCAGGCAATATTTACGTCGCACGCAGTGAAGCTGAGGTCAGAGAGAAATATCAACTCAACAATACTATAGAATTGAAACAAGACGAAGACGTACTTGATACTTGGTTTTCTTCAGCACTCTGGCCCTTTTCAACTCTGGGCTGGCCTGAAAAAACCAAAGCACTCGAAACTTTTTACCCAGGCAATGTGCTCGTCACTGGCTTTGACATAATTTTCTTTTGGGTCGCGCGCATGATCATGATGGGTTTGAAGTTTACTGGGCAAGTGCCCTTTCATGAAATCTATATGCACGGCTTAGTGCGTGATTCTCATGGTGTAAAAATGTCTAAATCTTATGGCAATGTATTAGACCCAATCGATCTAATCGATGGCATCAACTTAGAAAACTTAGTCAGCAAACGAACAACTGGTTTAATGAAGCCGGAGACAGCCCCTAAAATCGAAAAACAAACGCGCAAAGACTTTCCGGATGGCATTATGCCCTATGGTACAGATGCGCTTCGATTTACTTTTGCGGCAATGGCCTCAACAAGTAGGGATATCAATTTCGACACCAATCGAATTCAAGGCTATCGAAATTTTTGTAATAAATTATGGAATGCAGCACGCTATGTTTTAATGAACACAGAAGAACACGATTGTGGCCAAAATACAATTGATGATTATGAACTAAATAACGCGGATCGTTGGATAATTTCTCGCTTGCAAGAAACCGAAGCCATAATCGAAAAGCAAATTAAAGTTTATCGCTTTGATATTGCATCTCAAGCAATCTACGACTTTACCTGGAATGAGTATTGCGATTGGTATTTAGAGCTAACTAAGTCAGTACTGAATAATAAAAATTCGACTGATCTTCAACTTAGAGGTACTCGAAAAACCCTCGTTCGCGTCCTCGAAGCGTTATTGCGTCTAGCCCACCCTATTATTCCCTATATTACCGAGGAAATATGGCAACGCGTAGCACCACTCGCAGGTGTGCAAGGCGAGACCATTATGTTGCAACAATACCCAATTTATGATTCAAAAAAAATCAACATTAGTGCGACAAAAGATATAGACTGGGTTAGGGAATTTATTCTCGGTGTACGTCAAATTCGCAGTGGTTATAATATAGACCCTAAAAAACCAATCAACGTTTTATTAAGCGGTGGTACTGAGAATGACAGAAAACGCACACAACTGTACACGCATTACTTAGAAAGTGTTGGTCGTATTGAGTCCATTCGCTGGCTCGATTCAGAAGCTGACGCTCCCGATAGCGCAACGGCTCTCGTTGCAGATATGAAGGTACTAATCCCTATGGATGGTTTAATCGAAAAAGCTGAAGAAGTAGATCGCCTTAATCGTGAAATTGAAAAAAAGTTGGATGAGCAAAGACGTCTCAACAATAAACTAAGTAATGAAAATTTTGTCAATCGAGCGCCCGCGGTTGTAATTGAGAAAGAACAAATTAAGTTAGATGATGTGAAGTCTGCCTTGAGCCATTTGAAAGAGCAATTAGAGCGAATTAATTCACTTTAATTTCTTTCAATTTAAAATAGATATTTAACCACTGCTGTCCCGCTTAATATGAAAATATTTCATGAAACCTAGCTAAATAGGACTAAATTGATAGAGTTACTATTTGAGACATGAAATC
>QIKQ01000057.1 GCA_003233075.1 Gammaproteobacteria bacterium | reverse complement strand
ATGCCTGCGCACTTCTCGGTCGTGAAAACGTGTCATAGCATACCCTTGAACCGTCTCGCTACGAAGTGCTGTGAGAAAAGCGGGCTAGAGCTTTCACACTCATCTACGACGATTGCAAGTCTGTTATTATCATGAATTCAAAATGGAATAAAGCGCTATTTCCGTGAACGGTGAACTTAGTTAGAATTAGTTTACTTCCTCAACAGTTTATATTTTCCTTACGCATAATATGTAAGCTCTAGTCACAAATTAAATATTTTCAAATTATTTAGGCGTATTTCTTGCACAGATATGCGTCTAAACACAAAGACCAAAAGAGTTTAGACCAGTTTACTTTAAACATTAGCCAATCACAGTGCTCACAATGAAAATAAGTCAAGGCAATCAATTTCGTTTTTACATTATAATTTTTGGCCTTTCGGGATTTTCCGGACTTATCTATGAATCCATCTGGAGTCACTATTTAAAACTATTCTTGGGTCACGCCGCTTACGCACAAACACTGGTTTTAGCTATTTTTATGGGTGGTATGGCCATCGGTGCATGGATATGTAGCCGCTATACCTTTCGATGGAAAAACCTAATAATACTCTATGCAATTATTGAAATTTTAATTGGTTTACTCGCACTACTCTTTCATAGCGGATTTATTAGTATTACTAGTTTTTCTTACCAAAACGTCTTGCCTCATTTAGACAGCACTATTTCCATTAGCTTATATAAGTGGACACTTTCCGCACTCCTTATTCTACCGCAATCAATATTGCTCGGAATGACCTTTCCATTGATGAGTTCAGGCATCATACGCTTGCGACCAAAACATTCTGGTTCGCTAATCGCAATATTGTATTTTGCGAATAGCTTCGGAGCTGCCTTTGGCGTACTAGCCAGCGGTTTTATCTTAATTAAATCACTCGGATTACCCGGAACTCTATTGACGGCCGGGTTAATCAACATAGTTATCGCTCTGCTAGTTTGGGCCAGTAGTAAAATATTTTCAAAACCAAGTTTATCGAGTGAAGAAAAACAAGATTTACAGCAACTTAGGGGTAAAGAAAACACAATCGATCGATCTTGGCTAAGACTACTTTTAATCGTAGCATTTTGTACCGGTATGGCTTCGTTTATCTATGAAATTGCATGGATTAGAATGTTAAGTTTAGTGCTTGGTAGCTCTACACACGCTTTTGAATTAATGTTATCTGCTTTTATATTTGGCTTAGCCATGGGTGCGTATTGGATTAAAAATCGCATAGACTCGATTAAGGCTCCAATTTTAACATTAGCCAATTTACAAATTATTATGGGCATATCTGCATTGCTCACTTTGCCCATTTACAATTATACCTTTGAATTTATGCAACTGACCGTCACTACTTTGGCCAAAACAAATGCCGGTTACATTGCTTTCAATTTAAGCAGTCTATTTCTTTGTATCATAATGTTGCCTGCTACCTTCTGCGCGGGTATGACCTTGCCACTCATTAGCTTTGTATTGATTAAAAAACAATACGGCGAGAAAAGCATTGGCAGCGTTTATGCGTTTAATACCATAGGCGCAATAGTCGGCGTACTCGCTGCCACACACTTATTAATGCCGCTTCTAGGATTAAAGCTTCTATTAGTTTCGGGTGTGATAATCGACATAACAATCGGCATTTTTATTTACATAAAGTTATACAAAAAACCTATACAATTATTAACGAAACCCATTATTTTATTCGCGGTGATCAGTCTAGTCGTACTCACTAGCAGCGTAGAATTTGACCAATATAAAATGGCCTCTGGAGTATATCGTTCCGGCGTTGTATTAAACAAAGATGCTGTAGAAGTTCTCTATCATAAAGATGGCAAAACATCTTCCGTTGATTTATTAAAAGTCAGTCAAACTTATCTATCGATCGTTAATAATGGGAAATCTGATGCACAACTGAATTTACCCCTTCATCTCAAGGGAACAGCTGACGAGGCAACGATGGTCCTAGCAAGTGTAGCCCCAATGTTACATAAAGCAGATGCAAAAAATATCGCAGTCATTGGCATGGGTTCGGGTCTATCAAGCGCAATTTTTTTAAAATTTCCACAAATTACATCTATCACCACGATTGAAATCGAACAAGCAGTAATTGAAGCTGCGAGGCTGTTTGGAGCACGCGTAAAGCCCGTTTATACAGACCCACGAAGTAAAATAGCGATCGAAGATGCAAAAACATTTTTTGCAAGTACAAACAAAAAATTCGATATTATCATGTCCGAGCCATCAAACCCTTGGGTTAGCGGTGTTGCCGGTCTCTTTTCTAAAGAATTTTACAGTTTAATCACTCACTACCTAAACAAAGACGGCTTGTTTGTTCAATGGGTGCAACTATACGAAATTGATGTTGCCTTAGTAGCATCAATATTCAAAGCAATCGAGTTGAGCTTTGAAGATTATCGAGTTTATATGGCCGATAATGCAAACATTCTTATTATTGCTAGTCAGTCCAAAATACCGAAAGCAAAATATTCACATGTTTTTTCAAACACAGAATTAAAACGTGAACTTTCACGAGTAAATATTAATAATCAATTCGATCTAAACCAGCGTTTACTGACTAGCAAGGAAGTTCTTAGCCCGCTTTTAAAGTTAATTCCAATTAAAGCGAATTCAGACTACTTTCCAGTGCTCGACCAAAACGCGGCGAAAACTCGATTTTTAGGAAAAAATGCTCATAAGCTTATTGCACTGGCTAACAGTCAATTGCCAGTGCTCGAAATGCTTGAGCGTCAAGAAATTAAAAATAATGTCAATAACAATTTAGAAAAACTAAGTACTAGTCCACACTTGCGTCTGTCAATCGCGGCCTATAAGGCGAAACAAATTGCTAATTATTTATTGTCCTCAAATAAAAACCTTAAAATAGCGAATGGTTATTCAGCTGAAATTGAATATGTCCGCTTGTTTTTAAATAGATGCAGCTCCATTTCATTGTCAAATTCTCTGTTGAATGGCTTTCAAAATCTTGCCATTGCGACTAACCCGTACTTGCCAAAGGAAAAAACCAATCGACTATGGCATAAAATTAAGTCATCTGCCTGTTACCCCGCGCTAAGCCAACAACATAAAGCCGTCATCAATCTTTCTGCTAGCATTGCCTTGCGCGATGCAAAGCAAATGTCTCAAATAAGTCTAGAAATGCTTAAAATGAAGTTTTTTCAGCAACAGAATTGGAAAATATATTTACTCAAAGTTAATATGCTTGCGAATCTAGCCCGCAACAAGCCCGCATTAGCCTTAAATCAATTTCGCTTTTCGGGTATCTCTTTTAAGCAATTATGGAAAAACGACTTAGAACTCGCTCTTCTTCTAGCCCACAGCATTTCTCGACAAAAAAAATCTAATCGTCTGCAAGACGTCAGTAAAGCGAAATAAGCTCGGTGCATTTTTAGTCAGCTGTTACAGCTCAACATAGGGCCTCAACCGCAAGCCTTTTGGAAAGTAAAAACACTGATGGCCTCAGTAACAAATAGCTAGGCAGGCACCTCTGAGTCGTCACAGCTACTCAGGGACTAAGCTTAATCTCGATTCATAAATACTGTTATGCAAATGGATTGCTTCACTTTATCTGTTGCTGCATAGATTAAGTCTGCCCCTAAAAACTAAAAATAGACCGTAATTTTAGTCGATACTTAAGTTATTACTTTACGGGAATAATCAGAATTTAGAATGGATCGCTTTCGGGGTGCCTATCTTTATGCGGAGTTACAACGTCAAAATGGTAATACAGATCGAACGTCCTAAAAAGAGTAGCCTGTAGGAGCACAGAGCACGGGGAACAAGTTATAAACAAAGTCACTGCAATGTTATTTAATATCACTGCTGTCCCGTTAACTTTTTCATCTCAATGCTTAATAGTCGTATTCACTAAACAAAATAATTCGCGTTCGAAGTTTCCCGTCGTTGCGAGACTGCGTAAGCAGATGACGCAATCTCCTAACGTAAGTCATTGTAGTTGGAGATTGCTTCGGTGTGATCGTTTTGACCACGATGGTCTTATATCGCGTAGGCCATGGGTGAGCTGGATAAAACTAAAGTGACCTAATGTCACTTTTGTCCAGCGAACGCCCGAGACAGGAAGTCGAGGGCAGGTCTTTCGAGCGA
>QIKQ01000226.1 GCA_003233075.1 Gammaproteobacteria bacterium | reverse complement strand
CTATGCCTGCGCATTTCTCGGTCGCGAAATCCAGTCATAGCACACGCTTGAACCATCTCGCGACGAAGTGCTGTGAGAAAAGCGGGCTAGCGTTCAGGTTCGCAACGACGCAAGAGTTTTTTCGAGACGCGAGATTACCGTAGTGAAAACGCGTAGCGTTCGATACTATCGCCTACACCTAAAGTCATTATTTGTATTTAACAGGCCGTCCTTACAACGCAGAGACTAGGCCAAGTATTGGCTATGCATTCTTAATCAAGACTTTGACGACTTCTTCGAGAAAGAATTAGAAACAAGATCGTTAAGTTGTTCGGCAAGCGCTGAAAATTCATTCCCTCTAGCGGATGCATTATGTGCAGATAAGGTAGCGTCGTTTGCGATGCCAGCTATCTCCTCTAAATTTTTATTTATATCTGAGGCTTTGACAATTTCAGTTTCGGTTGACGTGGCGACATGAATATTAATATCGGTAAAGTCGTTAATGGAATTTGTAATTGATTTAATAGCAGCGCCAGTATCTAACGCGAGTTGCGTGCTCATTTGCGCTTGCTCGCAACTCTCGTGCATTCTTGTAACCGTGGTATTAACTTCATTTTGAAGCGACTGAATTCGTTCTTGGATTGTATCGGTTTGCTCATTAACTCTTGATGAAAGTGCTCGTACTTCGTCAGCGACAACGGCAAATCCACGGCCTTGCTCTCCTGCTCGGGCTGCCTCGATTGCCGCATTGAGTGCCAGCAAATTTGTTTGTTCGGTGATTGTTCGTATGACTTGAATGATCTCGCCAATATTTTGGCTCTCTTCGGCAAGTTTTTTAACCGACTCGGTAGATGATTCTACTTGAGATGCGAGTTGTTGTATGGCGCTAACAGTTCGGCTTACTATTTCCTGACCCTGCGCGGCATTTGTTTTTGCTTCGTCCGTACAATCTACTGCGTCTGTCGCTTTTGTATGTATTTCCGAAAGTGCTGAAAACAGGCTAGTAAAGGATAGGGCTACGGACTGAATTTTTTCTTCTTGTTCAATTACTCTAATCTGGTCTTGCTGGGTTATTTTAGAAAGCGCAGTGGATTTTTCAAGCAGATCTTCCGACGCACTAAAAATTAAATTGATTACATTTCTGATTTTGGCGACGAAGGCATTAAAAGCTTTACCCACTTTCGAAAGCTCATCATTATGTTCATCGGGTAAATTAATGTATATATCACCGTCGTCAGCAATGCGTGTCATTGTGCGCATTGTGTTAGCGATAGGCTTAAAGATGATCGAGAGGCTTAGGGGTATAATAAACAAGCCTATGATGACAGCAATAAGAGTAAACCCAATCATGTGCCTAATACTGTCGTTTATTAAATGACTGGCTTTTATATTTTCAGTTTCAATCAGAGACTTTTGAATATGAAGGAATGATTCTAATTTTTTATTAATTGATTCGATTTTCGGTCCGAGTGCCATGTTAACGATCGCTATGTCCTTACGCCATGACTTAGCGAGGTAAGATGTAAAAACATTATTAATGCTGGTTTCGTATTTTGCCAGCAATGCGTTAATATTTTTTAAGGAATTTGATTGGGAGTTTTTGTAGTTTGAAGCCTGAGATTGAATTACATTTAATTTGTTTTTAAAATTAGTTAGGCTTGTTGTTGCAAGAGATTTATCCGCTAAATTTCGACTTCCTAAAAAAGAATTAAAATTATTTCTGACTGATTCCCAGCTTAAAATGAGCTCGCTAATTTGTTTGAATTGTCTTAATGATTTAACTTTTAGTTTGTAATCGACAATGAGAGTTTGGTATTTTTTTCTAGGCACTGACGCTGCGTTTATTAACTCCAGTTTTTTGATTTGATGTATTTGTGCTGTGAATAGTGCTTGGTAATCAGCGTAAACTTTTTCGTAAGTTTCCAATGCGGTCGTTAATTTCGACACGGCAGATTGATATATACTTAAGTTTTTTTGATAATTTCTAATTAATAGTTTACGAAGTGATGTTGATTGTTGGTACAAGACTATTTTTTTATTTAGCAAATGAAGAGCACGGTGGTAAATTTTAACTAATTTTTCGCGCTTTTTAATTAGTTTTGTTTGTAGATTAAGTAAATGATTGTAGGCCGCTAGTAATTTTTTTTCTTGAGCACTAACGGCTTTAAAAATTTTCTTTTTGGAAATTCTAAGCGTTTTGAAGCTAAGACTTTTTTTGTCAATCTTTTTTTCGATGCGGGTTTCTATACGCAGAATTTGCTTGTCGAGAATTATTATTTGTTCTGTTTGTTTATTTAAAATGCCTGCGTTGCTAATATTTAAATTTAAATTTTGTGGCATATCAGGCTTAGCTGCAGTTATGTGTTTAGCCGAGCTCGTTGATGTTTTTATATCAATGGTTTCTAAGATGAGTTTGGTGTTTTCAAATTGACCGCTTATTAATTTAAATTGATTTGATATTTTTTTGCCTAAGGGCTTGGTTTCTTTTTTAGCTAAGGCAATGGCAGGAATATTTTCAGCCGTTTGATTTTTTAAATTAATTAGCAGCTCAACTGGTTTGCTTAAATTGATAATGTCACTTTGAATTTTCGTAATAAATTCGAATTGTGCCTTATCTAAATTCGGGTTTGCCATTAATTTGTTTAGCTCCGGATTTATGCTGCTTAAATTTTTTCGATATTTATTGAACAGGGAGCTGTTTCGTGAAACCAAATATAAACCGAGATTGGTAGTCGCTTCTTTAAAGCGCGTATTGATATTGAGCAGTGACTGCAGGATTGGCTGGTATTGAGCAATAACGACTTGGTTTGCTTTTTTAATCTCATATTGCCTAGAAAGAATTGATAGCATAGTAATTATAAAAAAGACGCCAATTACCCCAGTCCCGAGCCAAAGTTTGGTTTTAATCGAGGAATTGCGGAAAAGCATAGTTATTTTCATGTTAATTAATGATTTGCCATTGTTTCTATTCAAAATATTATCGTTCAGCAAGGATTAATTCTTGATAGTTGGCTGAATAAATATTACCGCAAAGCTTTTCTTAGGAAATATTAGAGCTTCATGTTGCTCATTAAGTCAATTTGCCCGGGATTCGTGTGTTCTCTAAGTCATTGATTATGTGGAGTAACGCCTTTTACATTGGTTGTAAATCATATCGGAGCAGACAGAGTATGATGAAATTCAGTTTAGTACTTGACTATTTTTGATTTGAAGCTAAATTAGACATCTCGTTGCTAGATTGCATCATGGATTTGTTTATCCATCTTCTGGCGAATATTTAGTCAATTTAAAAGTCTAACTTTGTTAAAGTTTTTTTAAATTAACTGTTGACGCCGAGGCGTGGTGGCGTATAATGCCGGCCTTCGCAATCAAAGCGAAAACATAGATAGGGGTCAGAACACACTTTTTGTATCCCAAAACTGGTTAGAAAATAGGCACTTAGCTTTTTTCTAATTGAGATCAAAAAAATGTGTTCTGACCCCTATTTTTGGCTGAGTAATTCAGTCACCTTAATAGAATTCTGGTTATTAAACTAGTATACTTTAAGGGTCCTTGCTAACGTAAGGAAATATAAGTCGAGCAAGAGTTCTCGGCTAAGTTCTTTAAAAATTTAGTCATCAGACAATTTGTGTGGGTGCTTGTATCGAGTTGAGGCTTAAGCCAAAAAATTTCGATGCATTTACCTTAAAAATTAATTTCTTTAAGTCAAGATTCATCGAGCAAAGATTTGTCACCTTAAAAGTGACTAAACGAAATAGGTATTAAACTGAAGAGTTTGATCCTGGCTCAGATTGAACGCTGGCGGTATGCTTAACACATGCAAGTCGAACGCGAAAGTACCTTCGGGTGCAAGTAGAGTGGCGGACGGGTGAGTAATGCATAGGAATCTACCATATAGTGGGGGACAACCTGGGGAAACTCAGGCTAATACCGCATAAGACCTACGGGTGAAAGGCTTCGGCCGCTATTTGATGAGCCTATGTCGGATTAGCTTGTTGGTGAGGTAAAGGCTCACCAAGGCGACGATCCGTAGCTGGTCTGAGAGGACGATCAGCCACACTGGGACTGAGACACGGCCCAGACTC
>QIKQ01000287.1 GCA_003233075.1 Gammaproteobacteria bacterium | reverse complement strand
ACCGTTTTCGAGCGCTTGGACCGAGTGAAAACGAGTCATAGTATGCAATTGGGCCGTCGCAGTAGATGGGCTGTGAGAAATGCGGGCTAGCATCGTTTGTTTCGTAAACTCGTAATGACAATACCTTGTAAAAGGTATTAGGAAACCACTACGAGAGGTTTGCTTTTGAATAAAAACGGGCTATAGGAACGGATTTATCCATTCTTCGGGTTTTGGGATAAAAACTAGCGTGGATTGATGTTAGTAGAGAGTCTCTCCTCTGCCAATGGCAAAATAGCGATAACCTAGCTTGGCCATATCACTTGGCGAATAAATGTTTCGGCCATCGAAAATCACCTTACTCTTTAGTAATTTGCTAATTTGTTCGAAGTCAGGGTTTCGAAACTCACTCCATTCGGTAACAATAACGAGAGCATCTGCATTTTCGCAAGTGCTTATTGCTGATTCCTTAAAGCTAATTTGACTATTGTCTTTAAAAAGAAGCTTGGCATTTTCGATCGCCACTGGATCGTAAACGTTAACATTGGCGCCTGCGCTGGTGAGAGCATTGATAAGCTCGATACTACTTGCTTCTCTCAGGTCATCTGTATTAGGTTTAAACGATAGGCCCCAAATTGCAATTCGTTTGCCGGCGAGATCGTTTTCGTAAAACCGATTCATCTTATTAAACAAAACTTGTTTTTGACGCTCATTAACTTCTATAACGGTTTCAATTAATCGTGCTTGATAGTCATTTTCTATTGCAGTCGCTCTAAGCGCTTTTAAATCTTTGGGAAAACAGGAGCCACCGTAACCGCAGCCTGGATAAATAAAGTGGTAGCCTATCCTAGGATCAGAGCCAATGCCATTTCTAACCTCATCAATATCGGCTCCTAGTCTTTCAGCTATATTCGCCAATTCGTTCATAAAACTTATTTTTGTGGCGAGCAATGAATTTGCTGCGTATTTGGTGAGCTCTGCAGAGCGAACGCTCATAAAGATCACTCGATCTCTATTGCGATTAAAGGGTGCGTATAAGGCGGTGAGTGTTTCAATTGTAGAATTTGTTTCAGCACCAATAATAATTCTATCGGGTTTGGAAAAATCAGCAATCGCATTGCCTTCTTTCAGAAACTCGGGATTAGAAGCGACATCAAATTTAATAGACTTTTTATTTGCATCTAATATTGATTGAACTACGCTTTTAACCTTATCTGCTGTTCCGACAGGCACGGTCGATTTATTTATAATAAGTAATTCTTTTGTCATGTGCTTGGCGATTGTCGCTGCGACGTCTAATACGTGTTGTAAATCAGCTGATCCATTTTCGTCTTGGGGGGTGCCGACTGCAATAAAGTGTATATCAGAGTGCCGAACGCCATAGGCTGCATCAGTGGTAAATTCGATTCGTTTGTCAGTCAGATTTTTTTTAATCAAATTGCTTAATTCTGGCTCGAATATGGGTATGTCGCCTTTATTTAATCGGTCAACTTTGTTTTGGTCAATATCAACACAGACAACACTATTGCCAACCTGGGCAAAACAAGCGCCAGTGACTAAGCCCACGTAACCTGACCCATAAATTGTTAATTTCATATAAACCTACTATTTGAGCACGATAAAGTTCGGCAATAACATATCATATTTTTATAGATGATTGTGTAAAAATTTATTTGTCGCCATAATTGTTTAAATGTGTTTTCTGCTACGAATATTTTTTTGAGGATTGAATGTTTGGCAGGAATATAATTAATTCGAACCTTGAATAACGCGGTTTGTAACTTTAATTTATATTGCGAAAAAATAGTTGAACATCAAAAAATCACAATTTGTACTAAGAAAGTTTGCCTATCAATATAGATATTTGCAAATTATTGGGGTTCATGAGTTGACAGCTATATTAGCCTAAAGCACAATACGCCCCTTAGCTGACTCGCATTTTTCAGTAGGGCTTCAAAGCTGGCGAGAAATACGGGTAAAGGAGGGGTTCCCGAGCGGCCAAAGGGGGCAGACTGTAAATCTGCTGGTTTATCCTTCGGAGGTTCGAATCCTCCCCCCTCCACCAATTTCTAAATAGAGTTTCTTGATGAATTGGTTTATTGTATAACTTCAAGAAGTATTAGGTTATATCAAAAATACTCTGCCTATATTGGTATAAATGATCTTTGCGGGTGTAGTTTAATGGTAGAACTTCAGATTTCCAATCTGACTACGAGGGTTCGATTCCCTTCACCCGCTCCATATACAAAATATTTGTTATTTTAGCTACTATAATTTTGTACTGAATTTGCCCATATAGCTCAGCGGTAGAGCACTTCCTTGGTAAGGAAGAGGTCTCCGGTTCAAGTCCGGATATGGGCTCCAAATTTCAAATTAATTACTGATTAATGTCGCTTATTAAATCAAATTGTAAATTTAGGCGTTATCAAGTTAAACCATTTCAAAATAGCTAGATAAAATGTATAAAAGCTTTAAATGTGCAATATTAGCTCAAGACTTCGCTTGTTAAGGGGCGGGGGTTAAAAATTAATTAGGTAGTTCTTAATGAATGCTGCAAACAAGGATATTTTAAATAGTTTTGTTATTTATTAAAAATAATCACATAAAATCATTGAATTCCGTCAGTTTTCGATTAGAATACATAGCGCTCATTTTGTATATGCTCTATGAGACAAGAGGCAAAAGTCAAGATTGCAAGTAACTAACTGAATTATAAGGTATTGAAGCTTAAACATGGCTTCAAAGGTGCCTTATATTTTGTTATTTTGTAAAAAATAAACTTTGTAGGGTTTATTTCACAATTTATATTTTGTTGTAGATTGATGAAAGGTTGATCAAAATTAAGCATATAGGCCAGTAGCTCAATTGGCAGAGCGACGGTCTCCAAAACCGTAGGTTGGGGGTTCGATTCCCTCCTGGCCTGCCAAATTTTTGAATAGTTGTATATTAATTAGTATTTATTTAAGAGTAAAAATATGGACCAGAAGCCATCAACGCTTGATACGTTTAAATTATTATTGGCATTTTTAGTTGTTATTGCCGGCTCAGTCGCTTTTCAGCTTTATAAGAAAGAATCGCTGTTATTGAGCTCAGTAGGTGTATTAGCTGTGATTGGTGTTGCTATTGCAATTTCAATGACAACCTTTAAAGGAAAGCTCGCTTGGGGTTTTGTGAAAGACGCCCGAGTAGAGGTTAAAAAAGTTGTCTGGCCAACTCGACCAGAAACGATGCAAACCACTTTAGTTGTGTTTGTCATGGTCTTTATCGTCGGGCTTATTTTGTGGCTAATGGATTCATTGCTTAGAGAACTTATAGGTTTTGTAACAGGACTAGGATAAGCCGATGCCTAAACGCTGGTATGTAGTGCATGCCTACTCAGGATTTGAAGCAAAAGTACGAGAAATGCTTCGCGAGCGAATAGAACGCTTTAACTTGCAAGATAGTTTTGGTGAAATTATGGTGCCCACAGAGGAAGTTGTGGAAATGAGAGAAGGGCAGCAAAGGCGTAGTGAACGTAAATTTTTCCCAGGTTATGTGCTTGTGCACATGGATATGGATGAAGAGACTTGGCATTTAGTAAAAGATACGCCAAAGGTTCTTGGTTTTATCGGCGGGACAAGCGATAAACCGGCCGCCATTAGTGATAAAGAGGCAGACCAGATTTTACAACGCGTACAAGAAGGTGTTGATAAGCCTAAGCCAAAAGTTTTATTTGAAGTTGGCGAGGTAGTACGTGTTACCGACGGACCGTTTAATGATTTTAACGGTGTTGTTGAAGAAGTGAATTACGATAAGAGTAAAGTACGTGTTGCGGTACTAATATTTGGCCGTTCGACACCAGTTGAGCTTGAATTTAGTCAGGTCGAAAAAGGTTAGAATTCATACTCGCACAGCGAGTTTATGAATTCGCTATCGTGAGACTGCAAATGCAGTCGAAACGACCTCGAAAATAAAGGCATTTATTTCGAGACAGAGTTGAATTTAAAGTAGTGCGGAATTGAATTGGCGAGATTGCTTCGCAAGCTCGCAATGACGTATGTATTTGCATCGCAGGACGCGATGCCATTTTCAAAAACGATTTATCGGATTTGAAAATGTAAGCA
>QIKQ01000235.1 GCA_003233075.1 Gammaproteobacteria bacterium | reverse complement strand
AAACTCGCGAAGCGAGGTTCTGAAGCGAGTCGCGGAGGCCACGAGAAGGTGAGACCGGAACGGTCGAGAGGCTGGCCTGGGCCATGGCCGAGAGCGACCGCAAACTTCGTTTGCTCAGGACGCTAGGGTGGATTGCTTCGGTATGATCGGTGATCACACCGCGCAACGACCAATTCCTTTGAGATTTTTCTCGTCGTATATTAAATAATTTTGCTCATTCGCCTGTTTTTAACGCGTGTATGCTTCGTGCTAGTTTCATGTCGCAAACTGCTAATTAATCAAATTAATTACTGTGCATAGAGTTAAGTGAAACATTATCATAAACTGTGGGACAGCAGTGTGCGACACCTAGTCTCCTTGTTTGTCAGGTTTCCTTTTTATGTGGTGAAGATCACTATATTGGCCAGTCATATGAGTCTCTAAGACATTAGGTCAAGATGCTAGAAAAAAGATCTTCTTCATTTGAGTGTATAAAAAATAGTCGGAAATCCAATATTAGGCCAATTAATAATGCGTTTGGCTCTTTATTAGTTTTTCTTTTGAACAGACTTGACCCGTTTTGATCAATCTATCAAAATGTCTAAATGCTGATACTAAGTAAAGTTTCGAAAACCTACGCTAATCACCAGGTGTTGGCATCGACGGACCTTCGCGTTCTAGCACATGAAACGGTGGTGTTGATTGGCCCCAGCGGATGCGGCAAGTCAACTATGCTGCGTTTGATTAATGGTCTGATTCAACCGGATTCAGGCAGTATTTCTTTTGAAGGAACTCTACTAACAACTGATAATATTCTTCAAATTCGTCAACGCATGGGATATGTCATTCAGGAAGGTGGGCTGTTTCCTCACCTGACGGTGCGTGACAATGTCATCGTAATGGCACGTTATCTACGTCGCGACGCGGTATGGATTGATTCACGGCTCGACGATTTAGTACAACTTGTAAAACTGCCGCATGAGCTTATGTCTCGTTATCCGGCAGAGATTTCAGGAGGTCAGCGTCAACGTGTTAGTTTGATGCGCGCATTAATGTTGGACCCTGATTTATTGTTGTTGGACGAACCATTGGGTGCTCTAGATCCTATGATACGATACGAATTACAACTAGAACTTAAAAATATTTTTGACCAGCTCGGTAAGACTGTTGTGATGGTGACGCATGATATCGCGGAGGCTGCTTTTTTTGGGCATACCATCGTATTGATGCAGGAAGGACGTATTGTCCAAACCGGATCTTTTAATGATCTGGCCAAGACACCATCAGAACCTTTTGTCGAAAAATTTATTTCAGCACAACGACAACCAATGGCGCAACTGGCTAAGGGCTTGCAATGAATATAGTTTCATGACTGTAAAACAAAAGTTGGTAATAGTATTGTTATTGTTTTATGTATCTATCAGCGTTTGTGTCGCCTCAGACTCAGAAATAGCGTTGCATAAAGATCCTAACAAGCCAATACAGATTGTAGTCGGCTCAAAAAACTTTACAGAATCCGTCATTCTTGGCGAAATATTAAGTCATCTTTCCAGGCATGTCGGAGTCAACGCCCGTCATCAACGCCAATTAGGTGGTTCGAGTGTGTTATGGAACGCATTGATCAAGGGTGAAATCGATGCATATCCAGAATATACCGGTACATTGCTAATAGAAATTTTAGCAAAAGAAAACATTAAAACAATGGATCAACTTGAACAAGCATTAGCGAAACGTGGTTTACGTATGACCCGGCCACTTGGATTTAACAATACCTATGCTATTGGGCTCAAGGAAAAGCTAGCCAAAAAACTTAATTTACAAACAATCTCTGATCTAAAAAACCACCCTAGCCTGATATTCGGCTTTGGAAATGAATTTATGAACCGCTCTGACGGCTGGCCAGGGCTAAAACAGCGTTACCAGTTACCGCAAAAAAATGTTCGCGGTCTGGATCATGATCTCGCCTATCGAGGTATTGAGTCTGGATCGCTTCATGTCACGGACCTTTACTCTACTGACGCAGAAATCAGCTATTATAAGCTTCGTTCTCTCAAAGATGATCTGAATTATTTTCCGGCTTATAACGCGGTCATTCTATACCGAGCAGATCTTGAACATCGAGTACCCAAGGTCATTTCGTTGTTTAAGAAGCTAGTCGGTCGTATTGACGACAAAACAATGACTCAAATGAATGCACGTACCAAGATTAAAAAGGAAAATGAATCGATAGTTGCAGCAAATTTTTTGGAAAAGGCATTTAAATTACAAGTGGACTATCAAGTTCTAACTCCATGGAAGCGTTTTTGGCTGCATACAGGTGAACATTTGCTGCTGGTTGGAATTTCTTTAACCGCGGCGATCCTATTCGCGATTCCACTCGGCATCATTGCAATACGTTATTCGCGTTTAGGCAAGGTGATTCTCAGTACAGCCAGTATTATTCAAACCATTCCCTCATTAGCTTTATTTGTGTTTATGATGCCACTGCTAGGAATCGGCGGCCCACCTGCAGTAGCGGCGCTATTTTTATATAGCCTATTACCTATCATCCGAAATACCTACACAGGTTTAAAAGATATCTCGCCCTCTATTTTAGAATCTATGCGCGCGATAGGTTTACCACCAAATGCAAGCTTAAGAATTGTTGAATTACCATTGGCAACTCGTACCATAGTGGCGGGTATAAAAACTGCCGCGGTAATCAATGTTGGAACTGCGACATTAGGCGCGCTGATTGGTGCTGGTGGTTATGGTCAGCCCATTCTAACGGGGATACGACTTGATGATATCGGTTTAATATTGCAAGGCGCAATTCCTGCTGCCGTACTAGCATTGTTGGTGCTGGGAGTTTTTGAATTAATCGAGCGAGGTTTGCTACCAAGAGGGTTACGTATTCAGAACGAACGGCATGAGTAAAATGAATAAACTTCCCCGCCGCAAGCGGACGGGTTATTGTAGCCTAATAGATTTCGCTCCGCGCGACGTGAATTCGCACGGGCGACCGAAGGGGGATAATTCCATTCTCCCCCTTTGGAAACCCCCAATGGATTTTGCCCGCAGCAAGCTGCGGGATAAGCTGAGTCTAATATAGATAGGCACCTAATCAGGATTTGATTCTAGAATTATGGAGTAAATATTGAAATCGAACGCTAACTACTTTATGCATTTAACAATATTTTTCAATTTTGTAATATTATCTTCACTTGTTTTTCTATCAATGACTGCGTGTGATAGTAAAACAAAAGAAAGTATAAACAGAAAATCTGTGGACCTTGGTGGCAACCAACGTATCGTGATCACGCAAAAATTTAAAACTACACGCTATCGTGGTAAATTAACTGGCACCGACTATGGTACCAAGACATCCTTTGACTACACGTTTAAAGTGTTACCTGGAGGTATCAAATGGCGGGGTAAATCATCTGTCCCAAAACACCTTTTGATCTGCAAAAACACTTACTATCTACATTTTATGTACAAACGGGGATTCACGAAAGATACATCTAATATAGATATGGAAAAATTAAGAAAGACAAACTATAAGAAATATGCTAAGTATAAGCACACAATCGTAGCCTTCCGAGTGATAGACGAGTACTCAGTTCACGTAGACAAGCGCTATTTTTTTAAATGGTTTGGCGATCAATACTGGAATAGCATTAAAAAATCAGTTTACGAAAATGCAAAAAAGACGTGTCAGGAAAAATCGATCCCAAACTTCAATGATCTGGGGACAAATAAGTGACATTGCATTGAATAGGAATAGATGCCGCGCCTAGCATTGTAATAACTTTTTGCAAATTAATACTACGCTTAATTCAGCAAATATGTGTATTAAATTATTTCTAGTTTTATAGCGACATGTGTTGCACATAACAACACAATAGGTAAAGTAGCAACTTTAAATTCAATTAGTCTAACAATTCTAATTGATTTAATTTTTAAAAAAATAATCTTACTAGTATTTTCACCACTGTACATTAAGAAATAGTTGAAAATGAAAAAGAACGTTAACAAATTTCACGCAATTTCACTGCTGTCCCGCTTAATATAAAAACATTTCATGAAACCTAGCTAAATAGGACTAAATTGATAGAGTTACTATTTGAGACATGAAATCGATCTAAACACTGAGTTGCTAAATATTAT
>QIKQ01000249.1 GCA_003233075.1 Gammaproteobacteria bacterium | reverse complement strand
GAGACACCATCATCCATTTGAGTATCGATAATTTCAGCATTGGCACCGTCAATTCCTTTCATGCAAATTATTGTGCCGTTCATGCCATAATTATTATTTTCGATGCCGATTATGCCATTGAAAGAATTATTTGGTTGGGCGTAAGAATTAGCACCAGTCGCATTACCTGGGATTAAATTAGCATTACGTAAATGCTGCCAAAATTTTCTAGACTCAAGGGCATTGTTGGTACTTGTCCAGCCGCCTGAAAGAATGCCATTACCAGTACCGCTAACAACACCAGCTCCCCAGCGGGAATTGGCATTTGCATCGTCTCCGGCGAGGGCACGATATCGATCTTGATAGGCATAAATCGCCGCAGCGATGCCTTCAAAATCACTTGATATTCGCTTTATTTTTGCGCCGGCAATCATTTCCTGGCCTTTTAATACGCCGCCAAGCAACAAACCTATGATGACGAGCACAATCGCGATTTCTATTAAGGTGAATCCCTGACTACGTTTTAACATACTTTATACCTATCGTTATTGAGTTATTTATCAAATCTCAATTGATGTATCGGCGCTTGCCTGAAGATCTAAAGTGATTTTTTGAGAGGTTTATCAACATAAATAGCTTGTTAGGGACAAAGAGTGCATAAAAACTAAGGCCATTTGCCGGCAGCAACGAGTTGATTGATGAGCGTGTTTCTCGTGACACAAATCAATATATCGTAGAATTTAACTTTTAAGCCGAGTTTATCTATAACTTAACTATCTTGGACGTAGACTTTTTCAAAAGCATTAGGTGTCCCAAAGTTTCTACAGCTCTTGTTTCCATTTGGAGTACCATCGATATTATTTCGACTATTTGGCTCGCCATCAGAGCCAATAATTTAATGGGACAGTCCCCAATAAAATATTGAAAAAATGGGGAAAGATGAATATTTTGGTGAGTTTATTGTCTTAAAGCAGTGTTTTTTGGAGTGAAATGAATCCTATTTATTTCAATTCAAAGCTAACCAACCATTTCGCATTCGCCCCAAAATGGAGCTTTTTAAGGCCTTCCAGCAGTTATTTTTGGGTAATTAGGCGAGGAATATCAAGGATTTGCTAGGGCCAGCCTCCTTGAGGTGAAAGTAAAGCAGCATGAATAATAGGGGTAAAAGGTTACTAATTATTTCACTTATTACGTTTATTACGTTTATTGCGTTTATTGCGTTTATAAGCTACCCTTATATTATAGAAATATCACAATTATAGAGAAAATAGGTTATATCAAAGATGAATACAACAAACAATGCTATGCAACTGCCTACGCATGACGAAATTGAAATGGCTAAAGATTCTAGTCGTATTTTAGCAAAGTACGCAAAAGCAAAACGTGTACGACTTAATATTCAAAGTGATCAAGGTGAACTTGAAGAACTCATTTTACCTGAACATGTCTTAGAGGCATTACTGGGAATTTTGGTAGAAATATCACGTGGTAACGCATTCAGTATTATCCCAGTTCATGCGCAGCTCACTACACAAGAAGCGGCCACTATCTTAAATGTTAGTCGACCTTTTTTAATCTCGTTATTGGAAGAGAAAAAAATACCGCACCACAAAGTTGGAACCCACAGACGTGTACTGGCCAAGGATATATTTGCGTATAAGAAAAATATTGACGAAGAGCGACTCAAAACACTCGAGGAGCTTACTGCACTTTCTCAAGAGCTTGGGATGGGGTATGAAGACTAGTGTCAAAGTTTTCCGTCGTATTTGATGCAAATATTCTCTATCCTGCACCCTTACGCGACTGCTTAATGAATCTTGCACTAACAGATCTTTTTAAAGCGCATTGGACTGATAAAATTCATGAGGAATGGATTACAGCATTAATGCGCCAAGGCCGCTTTGAACGTTCAAAACTTGAATCTGTACGAGATTTAATGGATAAAAATGTACGAGACGCCAAGGTCACTAACTACGAGGATCTGATTGAAAACTTATCGCTTCCTGACCAAGACGACCGCCATGTCTTGGCGGCCGCGATTAAGTGTGGTGCGGATGCCATTGTTACGTGTAATTTAAAAGATTTTCCTGACTCTTCATTAAAACCATACTCAATCGAGAAAATCCATCCCGATGATTTTATCTATTATCAAATAGAGTTAGCCCGCTTTTCTCACAGCACTTCGTAGCGAGACGGTCCAAGGGTATGCTATGACTCGTTTTCGCAACCGACAAGTGCGCAGGCATAGTCGGCACTATGTCGAGCGCTTGGACCGAGTGAAAACGAGTCATAGTATGCAATTGGGCCGTCGCAGTAGATGGGCTGTGAGAAATGCGGGTTAGACCCAGTTGTTGCATGTAAGGCGATAAAACATCAGCGCCGGTCTCTTAAAAAACCACCGAAAACACCTGACGAGTTTTTAGCGACCTTGCAAAAACAACAGCTGCCTCAAACAGTCTCTTTATTAAGAGAACGATATATTGATATTATATAAAGGTTTGGACGATATTCGTGTTATATCCGCTAGATCAACTATCTAATAATTCATCATGTACTCTTGTAAAAAGTTATTACAATGCTAGACGCGGCACCTACTTAAAGGGATGCACACATATAAACTAAGGCCACTTGCCAGCAGCAACAAGCTGATTGATGAGGGTATTTTTTGAGATCCAGATTAAGATGTCGTCATATTGATTTTCAACATAAGCATCTTGGGCATAAGTGGTATTGGGCGTGCCTGGATTTGAACAATCAGCAGTTGTATTGGTTACACCATTGGCATCGTTCACGCCATTGGGCCAGCCATCTGACCCGCAAGAAAATATTATCGCGATGGGCGCGTTTGGATTCGTGATAGTAAGAATATTGATTGGATTGCTTCTGTCTTGTACGCTCATTCCACTTGTTGTAGTCGGTGGGTCGGCGACAGTCGAAGCAAAGCTATTATCTATTCTAAATCGAAAATTTCTTCCCCAGGCATCGTATCGCCCTACCCCTATTGTCGCCCAAGGTATAGTTCCTTCCGTATTATTGCAATTAGATTCTTCTGTGCCATCACCATTTGTATCCGGACAAGGCAGGCGTTTATTTAAAATCGCAAAGCCTATAATTGCATCTTGTATTTGTACAAGTGTGTTGTTAGTTGATTTAATTCTTTCATTAACTATTCGCGAGGAAAGCGGACCAAGCACGCTACCTAAAAGTAAGCCTAGGACAAGGAGTACGATTGCCATTTCAACTAGGCTAAAGCCTGTCGCGAGTAAAGGTTTGTTATTTTGTATCATTGTTGCTATCCGACAAATTAAATAAAATAGAATGTTGCTAGTCTTAATACTTGATTATGTATCAAATGCCGTTCCTCTTATTTACAAGAGCAACAAAATCTTCAATAGTGACAAAAGTCAAAACATCGTTAAAAACTACATTTTCATCCGTATTTTTAATGAGTGGACTGGATACAAATTCGAGATCAGTATTAGTTGTAGACGGGTAGTTTATGCCGTTAATTAATTCTAAAAATTGATTCGCGTTCGGGACAGTATTTGATCTATTTTGGTTAGAGACGACTCGGCCTGGTGCTATAAGTATCAAGGCCGCTCTGTCAGTCAGCAAGACCCCATTTGTATCTCTAACAACAATCCAGCCGGACTTAACGAGGATCGTGCTGTCTACTGTGGGGTAGGTTTGGCTTACTGGGTCGAATACCAAATTGCTACTAACTGCATACCATAGTATGGTGCCAGTATTGTCGACATAGCGGCGACCGATTCCACCAATCGCAGGTAGGCAGGAGGCCAGCTTCCAAGGAATAAGCCCTCTCAGATTGTTTTTAAAAATACTTCCTGTCGCGCAGTCACTGTCGCCATCAAGTTCGCTACTCGGGCTTGAAACAGGATAAGGCAGTACGCCAGGATTAGTAGGATGAGCGAGAGACCAGCCCAGTATCGCATTTTTTGCTTGTGCTAACACTAGCGCAGATTTGTTTCGAGATTCCAAGTGACCGACATCGCGTTTAAAGTTACCAATTAAAAGAGAACCTGCGCCTAAGACTAAAATTAAAATTATAATAATTAATGCGGCACCCGATTGCTTTCCCAGACTAGATAGGTGAGAGATATTGGAAAACTGCGGCGTTACATACTTGTGTTTCATTTCTTGCTCGGCTTGCTTCTGCCTATAACGCTGATATCTTGCGTCAGAGGATTAGCCTGGTAATTTTCCAGTACTTTTTTTGAATTGGTGTAATAGCTTTGTCCAGGCTTTAGCTCAATGATATTGCCAGATCCGGGCACGCTATAACGAATGTGACCACTGCCTGTGTTTGGCTTAATTATTTTAATTTTAGAATTATTTGATGGGTTGAGTTTAATTTGTCGACCCGAAATCCAGACGGCCTCATCGCCGCTACTTTTTTGAATATAACCATTGATAGTAATTTTGTCGATTAGGGTTTTTTGTTCTTGAGTAGGTTCTGATTGCGAGCGGTGATTGTCATGTTCTTGTTTAGAGCTTGCATCGCCGTTACGCAATTTATTGAGCGCGTGACGCTGCTCAACAGAAGTAAATAAACGGCCCAATTCATCGCTCGCAAAATTAAACTGGCTAAACAGCAAAATAACGGCTAGGAGGTGATATTTGAAATGTCGTCTAGATTGTTTCATTCTGCTGCCTCTGCATTCGCTAAGCGCTCAGG
>QIKQ01000256.1 GCA_003233075.1 Gammaproteobacteria bacterium | reverse complement strand
ACTATGCCTGCGCATTTCTCGGTCGCGAAATCCAGTCATAGCACACGCTTGAACCATCTCGCGACGAAGTGCTGTGAGAAAAGCGGGCTAGAGGAATGCGATTAAATATTTATTAAAATTTACGGGTATAACGGAGATAGAAATCTTTATCAACACGATTTTGTAAGCTTCCAGTAACCGAATCGATATCTTCACGTGCCCTTATACGTGCTTCAACTTTTTGTTTTTTATCGATCGCCCATTTATAACGAACTTCAACCAGGTTAGTATTTTCACGGAAATCCGGAGATATTAAGTAACCTGCGCCAGCGCGACCTATGACCAATCCCACGCTATGCTTAGGCATGAAATTTATCAAATTAAATGTAATTTGACCCGCAAAACCACTGGTATCATCTCCCGCTCCAATTGACTTTGCCGCTTCGGTTGGCGTTGTGGGTGCATAACCCAGTTCTAGACCAATTAAGAATTGTATTTTCTTTTTACCAACTGGCCAAGCTGCAGCCACTCGACCAGTGATCACCCAATAGTCTTCAACTCGACCGGCCGCCGTTCCGTCTTTTCTTAAAGAGCTTGGAAGGTAACTAATATCGATTCCTCGCTGCACAATTGAACCGAGTTTGCGCTTATTTTCAAACCCTGCAAAGTAGGTCCAACGACTGGCTGAATCGGTAAAGTTTAATGTGTTTCGACGAACTGCGCTGGCACCCTCATCAGAATTGTATTGCAAGATTAGATTCGTATTCCAACCATTTGCCCCTTTATGTACCGCATGTAATCCATCCGTCCAGGTGATATCGGTATTCGGACTGTCATTGCGATCAAGCGATTTTTTGGCAACCCCCACCAATTCGAAACTGGTTTGCATCCGACCTACTTTAATTTTCCATTGTTTATTTGGCTTAAAACCAAAGTAGAGTTCGTCAATAGTAGAATCTCCAAGGCGAAGACCATCTCCTGATGGAATATTTTCAAAAAATTCGAAATTATTGTCATTGCTTTCATTAGTGGAATAACGACCTGCCCAACGCGCCTTCGCGAACCATTGATTGGACAATTGAGCTTTTAGTCCAATACGCAGACGCAATCTAAATTCGTCAGTCGAATTTTCCGAGAAATTTCGATCTTCTCTGTTTTTAGAAAAGTAACCTGCTCGAACATCCCCTTTAATTGAAAGCATGTTTGATAGCTTGGTTTCTGCACTCAAGTAAGATATTTGAAATAAAAAACAACAACTTATTATTTTAATACTGGATTTTTTCATGTCTGCGCTATCTATAGGTAATTAATAATGCGAATCATTATCATTCTTATTTAAGCGTTTGTCAATATTAATGTTATCTAATATATGCTGGAGGAAATTTATACAAAATTCACCGACAAGAATTTATCAACTTCGATCGCTTTTTCTTTAGCAGATCGATAATCCTAGATTAATCAGTTGACTCGTAGCGAGGGTGCGTTATGCGGCCGCAGTAGAGTTCAACTGATTAATTAGGATAGTTACAATGGCCACATTTCTCACTGCATTTTGTAGCCTGTGCGATGATTGAATTTAGCGACCGAGAAATGAGCAGGCATAGTCGACACTCTGTCGAGCATTGAGACCGAGTAAATTCCATTCATAATGTGCGATTGAACCGTCGCAGTAGTTGTTGCTAAAAACAATTGCTGATATGGAGTTGATCAACTCCAAATTTTTATAAGCCTAATGACAAAAAAAGGCAGACTTAAAGTCTGCCCTTCTTCAATCGGAGACAAAGCATATCTTGTCTCTACTTCGTTTAATCTGGTTTAGCTAATTTTTTGATCTAACTCGCCAGATTTGTATTTATTAACAACCATCGCATCCAATGAAAGAGGCGTGATTTTAGAAGCATGTCCAGCGCATCCAAACGATTCGTATCTTGCTTTACAGATTTCCATCATTGCTTCAGTTGACGCTTTTAAGAATTTACGTGGGTCAAAGTTTGATGGATTTTCTTGAAGATGACGACGAACCGCACCAGTTGATGCCATACGTAAATCAGTATCAATGTTTACTTTACGAACTCCGTGTTTAATACCTTCTAGAATTTCATCAACTGGAACTCCGTAGGTTTCACCCATTTCGCCACCGTGAGAGTTAATGATCTCCAACCACTCTTGAGGTACAGATGATGAACCGTGCATAACTAAGTGAGTATTAGGAATACGTGCGTGAATTTCCTTGATGCGATCAATCCGCAAAACATCACCTGTTGGTTTTTTGGAAAACTTGTATGCGCCATGGCTAGTACCAATAGCAATTGCTAGTGCATCAACACCCGTTGCCTTAACAAAATCAGCTGCTTCTTCAACGCCAGTCAATAATAATTCCAGATCTAATTTACCTTCTGCACCATGACCGTCTTCTTCGCCCATTTCGCCAGTCTCGAGTGAACCTAAACAACCTAGTTCACCTTCGACCGAAACACCACCAGCGTGCGCAATGTCTACCACTGTTTTGGTTACGCCAACATTGTATTCAAAACTTGCAGGCGTTTTCATATCCGCTTCTAAAGAACCATCCATCATCACCGAGCTAAAACCCGATTGAATAGATCGTAAACAAACTGCTGGTTCTGAACCGTGATCTTGGTGCATAACAACGGGGATATGAGGATATTGCTCAATTGCAGCAATAATTAAGTGACGCAAGAAAGGCTCGCCTGCATAAGAACGTGCACCGGCAGAACCTTGCATAATAACAGGGCTGTCAGTTGCTTCAGCTGCTTTCATAATTGCGTGAACTTGTTCCATATTATTCACGTTGAATGCTGGCATACCAAAACTATGCTCAGCCGCATAATCTAGTAGTTGTCGCATTGATATTAATGCCATGAGAGTTTCTCCTTAATATTTATATAATTTAAAAAATAAAAAATCGTGTCAAATTCTTGTATATCTAAAACCTAGTATCTTTAAAATATTAAATAATTTTATTAACCTTTGCCGCAAATCGTTTGCGAGGGGTCAGACACCTTTCTACGGGAAAAGTCTCTACTCTACCCTTACAATTTGCATGGTATTAGTGCCACCAAGTGTGCCCATTTTAGCACCTTTGGTAATAATTATTAAATCGCCTGCTCGAACGGTGCCTCGGCGTAACAATTCGTCGACTACTTCCTGGTTAACATCATCAGATTCGTTAATGTCAGGTGGCATACTAACAGGATATACGCCCCTATACAGTGTTACTTTTCGTCTAGTAGCAACATGTTTCGTAAGGGCAAAAATTGGAATGCCCGAACTAATGCGCGACATCCATTGTGCTGTCGCACCTGATTCAGTCAAAGCAGCAATGGCTTTGACGCCCAAATGATTGGCCGCATACATGGTCGACATCGCGATCGCTTCATCGATATCTTTAAAAATGGTATCAATCCGGTGACTAGATTTTAAGGCACGCGGTTGGCGTTCGGCACTCCTACAAATTCGATCCATCGCCTGTACAACTAAAGCCGGGTACTTTCCAGCCGCAGTTTCTGCCGATAACATGACCGCATCAGTGCCATCTAGAACAGCATTGGCAACATCAAATACTTCTGCGCGGGTTGGGATCTGATTTTCTATCATCGATTCCATCATTTGCGTCGCGGTTATAACGACCTTATTCATTGCGCGTGTTCGGGTAATAATTTTCTTTTGCAAAGCAGGCAACTCAGCATCGCCAACTTCCACACCTAAGTCACCGCGCGCAACCATAATAACGTCACTGACCTCAATTATTTTTTCAAGTACATCGTCTTTAACCGATTCTGCGCGCTCAATTTTGGCAACCATGTCACCTTTGCCGCCAGCATCGCGTAATAATTGTCGAGCTTCTATAACATCTTCAGCACTTTCTACAAAAGACAAAGCAACATAATCTGCTTCTAACTCAGCCGCAAATTTTATGTCTTCGCGGTCTTTATCAGTAATTGATCCCGCCGATAAACCACCGCCTTTTCGATTAATGCCTTTCGCATCAGATAAGGCGCCACCGACTTTAACGATACACTTAATTTGAGTAGCCGTAACTTCATCGACCCAAAGTACTATCAAGCCATCAGCAAGTAACAAAGTATCGCCGCGCTTAACATCCGTCAGCAAGTTTTTGTAGGTGATGCCAACGGCATTATGGTCGCCGTCCGGAATAGTACAATCATCACCGCCCATATTAATATCTAAAGAAAAGGCAGCGTCGACTTTTAATTTAATTGATTTATTTTTAAATCGGCCAATTCTAATTTTTGGGCCCATAAGATCCATGAGCACGCCGACTTGTCGACCACGCTGCCAAGCACGCGAACGAACGGATTCGATTTGACGTCGATGCTGATCATAATCACCGTGCGAAAAATTAGCGCGTACCACATCAATACCCGCATCAATCAGGGAATCTATCGCTTGATAATCGTAATCGTCTTGAGTGGCTTTTGATAAGTCACCTTCATAGTGACGCAATGGGTCCGTGGCCGGACCCAGAGTAGCTAGTATTTTAGTTCGTCTTAACAAAGTGTTTTCACTTCTATGTTAGGTTATTGTGCCAACTGTTAATAAACTTCCCCGCCGCAAGCGGACGGGGTATTTTAGCCTAATAGATTTCGCTCCGCGCGAAGTGAATTCGCACGGGCGACCAAAGGGGATAATTCCATTCTCCCCCTTTGGAAACCCCCAATGGGTTGTGCCCGCAGCAAGCTGCGGGGTAAGCTGAATCTAAAGCTCAATTCTCAAACTCTTATTGAGCTCGTTTTTCTAATATTTCGACAGCCGGTAGTTTTTTGCCTTCTAAAAATTCTAAAAATGCACCACCGCCAGTTGAAATATAGGAGATTTTATCGGCAATATTGTATTTATCGACTGCTGCTAGCGTATCACCACCACCTGCAATTGAAAAGGCAGGGCTATCAGCAATGGCTAATGCCAAGGCCTTAGTACCTTCGCCAAATTGGTCATATTCAAATACACCTACAGGACCGTTCCAAACGATAGTCCCTGCGCTCTTTAAAATTTCAGCAAATTCTTTTGAAGTCTCAGGACCTACATCAAAAATCATCTCTTCATCAGCCGCTCCATTCACGTCTTTTAAAGTCGCTTTGGCCGCCTCATTTTCAAATGGACTCTCATTTCCGACAACAATATCTGAAGGAACTGGAATACTGCTGCCACGCGCTTTCGCGTCGGCTGATAATTTTTTAGCCGTATCGACTAAATCTTTTTCATAAAGCGATTTACCGACATTATGTCCAGCCGCTTTAATAAAGGTATTGGCAATACCGCCGCCTACAATGAGTTGATCTACAATTTTAGATAAACTTTCAAGTACGGTTAATTTAGTGGAAACTTTAGATCCACCCACAATCGCGACCATAGGTCGTGCTGGGTTATCGAGTGCTTTGCCTAATGCTTCAAGCTCACCCGCCAGCAAAGGTCCGGCACAAGCAACAGGTGCAAATTGTGCAACGCCGTGGGTTGATGCTTGAGCGCGATGTGCAGTCCCAAAGGCATCCATAACATAAACATCACAAAGCTCTGCCATTTTTTTCGAAAGCACTTCTTCGTTTTTCTTTTCGCCAACATTAAATCGAACATTTTCGCAAAGCACGACTTCGCCATCAGCCATATCACCGACGCCGTCTAACCAATCTTTGACCAGACGTACTTCTTTGCCAAGTAAACCCGACAAATGATCAGCAACAGGTTTAAGTGAAAATTCCTCGTTAAATTCGCCTTCAGTCGGACGACCAAGATGCGACATAAGCATAATTTTAGCACCTGCTTTCATTGCATGCTCGATAGTCGGCAAGCTAGCGCGAATACGTTTGTCGCTTGTCACTTTACCGTCTTTAATAGGTACATTTAAATCTTCGCGAATTAATACTCGCTTACCGGCTAAATCTAGGTCGGTCATTTTAATTACAGACATCTTAAAACTCCACAATATATTAAAATCTTTTTTCTGTAGCCCGGCTCTGTAGCCCGGCTCTTCAGAGCCGTGATGG
>QIKQ01000112.1 GCA_003233075.1 Gammaproteobacteria bacterium | reverse complement strand
GTGTGATCTTTGATCACACCGAAGCAATCTCCTTAATTCAATGACTTACGTTAGGAGATTGCGTCATCTGCTAATGCAGTCTCGCAACGACAAGGAGCTTCGAATGCGAAATTATCGGTCGCTTATTTTGTTTAGTAAATGCGACTATTAAACATCGAGATAAAAAAGTTAACGGGACAACAGTGTATTTGTACAAGTATTAAGTTTGCTGAAGATTTTCTAACTCTTCATTAGCAATAAGCCATAGTTCTTCAATGTCATTATGTTGCTTGCCAAGCTCTGCCTGATCTAGCAATAGTTGCTTTAATTGCTTTTTATTTTCATCTTCATAAAGGCAACTATCGGCAAGTTGATCATGAATTTTTTTCTGTTTCATTGTTACTTCGTCGAGCTGCGATTCTAGTTTTTTAATCCGATTTGTAAGTGGCTGGGTACGTTCGCGAGTTTTTGCTCTTGCTTGACGCAATTCTTTTTTATTTAAACTGCTGCTTTGAATTACTGCACCAGTAGTAGACTGACTTTCTGTCTCACATTTTGCCTTAGTCACCTTGTCATGATCTTTTAGCCATCGCCTATAATCATCTAAGTCGCCATTAAATTCACTCACTTTGGCATCTGCCACTAAAAAGAGACGATCGCTAACGGTACGAAGTAAATGACGATCATGCGAGACGAGTATGACCGCGCCTTCGAAATCTTGTAGCGCCAGACTGATTGCATGACGCATTTCGATATCAAGGTGATTGGTTGGCTCATCGAGTAATAATAAATCTGGCTTTTGATAAACAATCATTGCTAAAACGAGTCTGGCCTTCTCGCCACCTGAAAACGGCGCCACTGTACTTAAAGCCATATCATCCCGAAAACCAAATCCGCCTAAGAAACTGCGTAACTCCTTTTCGCTCGCCTTGGCATTTAGACGTTGTAAGTGCAACAAGGGGCTCGCTGTAGAATCCAATTGTTCGAGTTGATGCTGAGCAAAATAACCGATATTGATATTTTTTGCTATTGTTCTTTTACCCACCATAGGAGTCAATTCGTCTGCGAGTAATTTTATCAGGGTCGATTTGCCCGCGCCATTATGACCGAGCAATCCTATTCGATCACCTTGAATAATTTCGAATTGTATGTTTGAAAGTACCACTGTATTACCATAACCCGCATTCACCTCATCGAGATGAAGCAATTGATTTGGCATTCGTTCGCATTTAAAAAACTCGAAATGAAAAGGAGAATCAACATGAGCTTGACTAATTATTTCCATGCGCTCTAAAGCTTTTATTCGACTCTGTGCTTGACGTGCCTTAGTCGCTTTCGCTCGAAAACGCTCAATATAACTTTTAGCGTGAGCAATTTCTGTTTGTTGTTTTTCGTAGTTTGCTTGTTGATTTGCTAAATGCTCTGCACGTCGAACTTCAAATGCTGAATAGTTTCCAGTATATAAAGTTAAACTTTGCTGTTCAATATGCGCTATATGACTGGTCACTCGATCTAGAAAATCTCGGTCATGAGAAATAAGCAGTAAAGTTCCCGGATAAACTCTTAACCAATCTTCTAACCAAATAACCGCGTCCATATCGAGATGATTTGTAGGCTCATCCAATAAAAGTAAATCAGATGGACACATCAGCGCTTGAGCAAGATTCAATCGCATGCGCCATCCCCCTGAAAACTCATTAACATGATTACGTTCTTGCTCTGCTGAAAAACCGAGCCCATGCATTAATCTACCGGCTCGACTATTTGCACTATATCCATCTAAATCATCTAATTGAGAATATAGTTGAGATAAAAGATCACTGTTATTTTCAAGCTCGGCAACACTAATTTGACTTTCCAAACGACGTAGGGAAATATCTCCATCGATTACATACTCTATCGCTGCTTTTTCTGACGCTAAGGTTTCTTGGGCAACATGAGCAATAACAGTGTTGCTTGGAATGAAAAAATTACCCGTGTCTGCTTGCAAGTCGCCAAGTATCAGACTAAATAAACTCGATTTGCCAACACCATTTGCACCCGTAATGCCGATTTTTTGGCCGGCGTGCAGTGTCATATCAACATCACGCAGTAGCTCTTTGATACCACGGCGCAATGAAAAATGAGTGAATTTCAACATAAGAATAATAAATTAAGGATAATTATAAAGTTGTAATAGTCAGTTGCTTAGCTAACTGCGTAGAGAGATTAATTACTCGGCAAAGGTACGATAGCAATTTCATCACCATCCACTATTGGAGTCAAAGCTTCAGAAAAATGCTTATTGATTGTTACCTGAACTCGGTCTATTTGAAACCATTTAGCCCACTTATCGCCACGCTCTTGCAACCAAACCAATAAAGATTTTATATCTTTTACATGACTAGGAATTTCCACAGACTCCGTGTCCTGCTTAGATATTTTAACTAGCTCGATAAAATAATATATTTTGATAGTTCTTATCGAATTATCGGTCGCTAGCTCACCACGACTCATGTTATTGTTTTCTAATTTCTGTAAATAAGCGGTCCAATTATCCTCGTAAAATTGCCCTAGCTGATGTAGAACATCCCAAGAGTAAATGGCTTGAAAGCCATCATCAAAAACTAATCGTATTGAATCCTCTCCCTGAGGATGAATTTCAGTTATATTCACATTTGCCTTACCAGCAATTAGCTGGTCTGAGACATCATTTGATCCACTTCCTGAAGCAGGTGAAAACACCCGTAAATACTCACACGGATAATTGAAACTAAAGTTATTCGAAAATTGAACCTCGAGTAGGCGTGATTTCTCGTGCAAATTAATCGCAATTGAGGTAAGACTAGTCATGCTGTATTCTCTAAGTAATTGTTAAGATTATGGGCCATCAAGCCTCACACTTCATTGTTGATTGGCTATGGGATTTTACCTTAAGCAGCTCAGGTATCAAGTAGTACTAGCCCGCCTGTACAAAAAAACATTCTGACTGGCTAAGGCCCCCTATATATCCGGTTTTAGCCGTTCAATCTTCTCGACGCCATTTTTCTCGACTATAATAACCCAGTATCTTTGTCGACTTTTAACCCTACCTCAACTTTTAAACCCTACCCCAACTTTGTAAAGAATACGCTAAATTGTGATCGATTCAATCAAGGACACCTCGCCCAGAGCCTAAAGTCCCGCACGAGGGGAAACTACGATCTTTGTCTAATTGGCCTTATTTTTATTAGAATATTAGAATTTATATTCTTACCGTTTTCGGCAACTTTTTTCCCTCGTCAAATAACGAGTTTGTACTTTTACTAATTGACTGCGACGCCATTTCAAAGCATTATACATGCAATCTTCTTTAACTGCATTTTTTTTAGAACACTTCTTTGTTTTATACTTAAATTTTATAATAACGTCAGACTTTCGATTGGCATACTGCTTCTCAGTTTTATGCAAACATGAATTAACTTTGAATTTACAAAGTTTTTGATCCTTCTTTTTTTGTAATCGAGCTTTACCTATAGATACGTTTCTTCGATTTTTTTCTTTTATCTTACATTTATTTTTTTCGCCACCTTTAAAGGCGTTACAAAATTTCATTAAAAACGAATAACGTTTTTCGGCTTTTCCGATATTTTTATTAAAAGATTTGTTGGATTTTTTTATGCATCGAGAACCTATCGCAGAATTAGACAAAGCAGTAAAACTAGCTACAGATAATGCTAGCATTATTAGCTGAATGATCTTACGACGACTAGTCTGTCTATTTAGCATACTCTGTGATCTCACTTAAGCTTAAGGCAAACCCTGATCAATTCATCCATGAATTGTTTGAGCACGCCAAGCTTGAATAATGTTCGGTAATAAAAATACAGTATATCAGTCAGGCTCACTAATTTTTAGTTTTGCTAATAAAAATCCGTTCCTCACACTATTTATGCCAATACCATAGTTTACCCCATCGTTGCATAAAATATCGGATCAAGAACGTTTCACTCTATTTTTACCGTCATTCTAGGCTCGTACTCGTATTTTCTAGAACTCACGTAGTATGAACTATGCTCGTCTTAGAAAATACTGCGTGAGAACCTATAATACTCGATTAAAATAGCCCTGAATCGAACATTTTATGCAACGATGGGGTTAACCAATAATAAAATCAACGATTAGCCCGCTTTTCTCACAGCACTTCGTAGCGAGACGGTTTATCAGAACTCGCAGCGAGTTCGGTGTATCCTTAATGAAGCCCGCAGGGATT
>QIKQ01000185.1 GCA_003233075.1 Gammaproteobacteria bacterium | reverse complement strand
CTGGGTTTAGACCTGGGTTTAGATTTATGTTTGGCATTTATACGCCACTGCCTACTAGGGCTTCGATTTCCTCAATTGCTTTAGGCGCCTTATGCGACAATACTTTATTGCCACTCCGAGTGACAAGGATATCATCTTCAATGCGAACGCCTATATTCCACCAATGTTTAGCAACACCTTTCGTTTTTGACGCGATGTAAATTCCAGGTTCAACAGTAAGCACCATGCCAGGTTTAAATTCACGCCATTTTTTATCGATTTTGTAATCACCCACATCATGAACATCCATGCCTAACCAATGCCCTGTATTATGCATGTAAAACTTGCGGTAAGTTTGATCCTTAATAATTTGCTTAATATCACCTTTAAGTAAGCCAAGCTCCTTTAAGCCCTTGCTAATCACTCTCACCGCAGCCATATGCGGAGCATCCCAACGGTTGCCAGGCTTTACTTTGTCTATTGCCGCAATCTGAGCTTTTAGTACGATTTTATATATGGCTTTTTGATATTGATTAAATTGGCCATTAGCAGGAAAAGTTCGGGTTATATCAGACGCAAAACAATCGTACTCAGCCCCCGCGTCTATCAACACCATATCACCCGATTTAATGGTTGTATCGTTTTCAATATAATGCAGGATGCAACTATTTTCTCCAGCACCTACAATACTCGGATAGGCTGTAGTGCAACCATGCTTGTTAAAGACATATTCAATTTCAGCTTGTAATTGAAACTCTTTTACACCTGGTACACAGCATTGCATTGCTTTAATGTGCGCCATCGAAGCGATGTCCGCCGCTTTTTGCATTTTCTCTATTTCATCTTTAGACTTAAATAGACGCATTTCATGTAGAGGCTCACTAAGCGATAAAAACTCACTTGGTGCAATAATTCCTGTTCTGGATTTTTTCTTAACTGTCTTTACCCAGGACATAATTTTTTTATCGAATTTTTCAACTTTACCAAGGTCGCTATAAAGAGTTTGAACACCTTCTAATAATATTGGTAACTGCGTATCTAAATCGTCAATATTAAATGCTTGATCGACCCCTAAGGTTTTTTTAGCTCGCTTCCAACCCAACCTCTTACCATTCCAAATTTCCATTTGCGGATCGCGATCCAGACTAAATAATATGCTCTCGCCTTGCTCTCTACCTGGTATCAAGATCAGTAGAGAATTAGCTTCGGAAAAGCCCGTGAGATAATAAAAATCACTGTCTTGCCGAAATATATATTCCACGTCACTATTTCTTGGCTGCAGGCTGGCAGAAGAGATGATCGCTGCGCTGCCCTTGCCAATTTTACGCAAAAGTTTTTTTCTTCGTTCAATTGTTTGATTAAATAATTTATTCATTGTTTACTTTGTAAGTTTATTGGATTATTGACATTGACTAGGAGTTTTTAATGAAGGCCAGATGATTTCTGAACTGGGTTGCACTCTTCTTGAATATAGAGCACACCTACTCTTACATACTCAATTAGCTCACACAAGTCTTTTTCATTATCATCCGATTCAATAAGACCATCGATAGACAATTGACTAATGCCAATTATATCTTTAATCATTTCGCTAATTTCTGATGCGGCCGATTCTTCTGAATCACCATTTTCTGCGGTTTCCGCAAGAGAACGCTCAATGTCCAATCCTGCAAGTCCTAGTCCAAAGATGTATCCTTGCGTCCAAAATTGTAGATCGCTAGCACGAATGGAAATATCTTCATTGTCATCAGCCATTAATAAATAAAACTCGATTCCATCATCATTCAAATCAATTCGTGTTTGCTGAAAAATTTCACGCAAGACCTTAATGCATTCAGCTTGAGCAAGGTTAGCCTTGTCAAACTCGTCATCAAAAATCAGTTCCAAGCATTGTCCCGCTTTTGAATTTGCTTGCAGTGATAATAATCCGCAGTACATGCCATGACACTCCGAAATTGACATGAGCGCATTTGCTTGGCGTAGAAACTCATTATATTCCGAATATCGATCTAGTAATTTTATCATTTCCTGACCACGTATTTTTCGTTCACCTTGAAATATCTAAAGAATTCCGTATTTTTTGCCTATCCTGCATGACTTTAGGTTAGCGCAAAAACAAGTAATATGAGGCATATCTAGACTCAAGTCCAGCCCACATTATGCTTTTAGTCACTGACTAGGTCAAAGGTTTAACGAAAAACGCCCTCTTGCAATAGCTCAATTTAGCCTACGATTTTCTAAACTAATACCAGGGGTGCTAAATCCCTAATTAGGTTCATTTCATGCAAATCTTAGTCATTGACCGCACCATAGACTCGCTCTATAGTAATATCCATGGAACAAGAAACTAATCAGAATTCAGTGGAAAGCCAAATTCAGTCTTTGGAAAACAAGTTAGATACTCTCATTGAATCATGCAAAAGCTTGAAAGCCGAAAATGTCTCATTACGGCAGCAACAATCGAATTTGATAACCGAGCGAGCCAGGCTAATTGAAAAAAACGAATCGGCTAGATCTCGAGTTGAAGATATTGTGAATAGACTGCGAGGCATGGAGCGAAATTCATGAATACTGAAAACAAACCCATTACCGTCAAAATATTGAATCGTGAATATCGTGTGGCTTGCCCCTCTGGCGAAGAAGATGCATTAATCGAGTCAGCTAGACAGCTCGATTTACGTATGCAGGAAATAAAACAAACTGGCAAGGTCGTAGGTACTGATAGAGTAGCGGTTATGGCTGCGCTAAATATTATCAATGAGTTGATGTCCTCCCAGCCTAAAACGCCTGCTAGCAATCAAAATACAAACCAAATCAAAAGTGAGCTCAGTGCACAAATCGGCTCAAAAATCGAAAACATGCAATCTAAAATCGATCAACAACTTAGTCAACTTTAGTCTTACTAAACAATTCTCCTTACACTATAATAAAAATTAATACCACTTAAATCAAAATCCATACCACATTAACACGACATATTTATACCTCTACTCAACACATTAGTTTATCCCCTCACATTTTGCGAAATAAACATTCTACTTACTAAAATTAATCTTGGCCTAATCGCTGCCGGTGTTATAATAGAATACTAGTTTAACGATTTTGACATTCTCTACTTTGTTCGATAGTGGCTAGTATTCCCTTGGGCCTAATTAATTACTCCGGGGGCAAATACCTAGTGTTGTTGTGCATGTCTGCACTAGAGCAGAAAGCCTGAAACAGTAGTGCTGCTCCCACTTGAACCTTTGGTTCAAGGGAGGTAGCTGCACGGCTATAGCGGAGAATGTCACCCTAGCTTACGCAGCAGTAGCCTAAGATGCGTTTGAAAATGCGGGTCAGCGCTTACACGGCCTTTCTTCGCTTTCGCAAGACCTGCCTTCGGTGTTTCATCAAGTACTTCTTGCTCTTTAAAATCTCTTTGTTATGGTTCAGGAGCGCAGCGAATACGCTTCAAACGCATCTTACAGTACAATTAATCGAAAAGAGCTTTGCCTGGCGGGCTACAACTGCTATGTAACCGTCGCCCGCAGGAGACATTTTGATAACGTCGAACACAGGAGTTAACGTTCTATACACTTTCTTTCCTACTAAGCTCAACAGTAGATGATAGTTTTGCTTCCCAAAGTTTTGCTATATCATCTAGATTATCTGATATCTAACAGCAGAATACGTTATTATGAAATCACAAGAAGAAATTCGAAAAAGTAATGTCGCAAAACGCAAGGCACTAAATGAGTACCAACTTGATGAACTAGAGAAAATAATTGCTCAGCGAGTTATATCTACAACTCAATTCCAAAAAGCAAAAGCTATTGCCACCTACATTCCTATCAATGGCGAAGTCGGTACATATCTCCTTATCGAGCAAGCTTGGCAAAGAAACAAAGAAATATACTTGCCCGTATTGTTTACATCAAAATATCAGCCACTAAAATTTGCAAAATTTGTTCCAGGTGCAAAGTTAATCTTAAATCGTTATGGCATACCTGAACCTGATATATGTCCTGCAAAATACAAAACCGCAAAACAAATGAATTTAATGTTAATACCAGTGGTCGCTTTTGACCCTGAATGTAAGCGCATTGGTATGGGGGGTGGTTATTACGATCGTGCTTTGGCATTTAAAAAATTACGCCAAGCTAATATTCGCCCACATTTACTCGGGCTCGCCTATGAATTTCAGAAAATAGAGTCTATAAAAGCAAATTCCTGGGATATGGCTTTAAATATGATTGTTACTGATAGTTTTCATTATGATTAAACTATAAAGTGCATCACT
>QIKQ01000186.1 GCA_003233075.1 Gammaproteobacteria bacterium | reverse complement strand
GGGCGACCGAAGGGGGATAATTCCATTCTCCCCCTTTGGAAACCCCCAATGGGTTGTGCCCGCAGCAAGCTGCGGGGTAAGCTGAATTTAAACCCTTCGTAGCCCGGCACTTCAGTGCCGGGTTGGGTCGCAATTCAATCAACAAACTAAAGATAGTGCATTCCTCAAAATAATTTAACGAACTAAACTATTGAAATTTGGAGATTGCCACGCCATTCGCTGCGCTCGGGTTCGCAATGACGAAATTTTACTTAATATTTATAAAATTTTTCTTATAATATCTCAACTCTTCTATCGACTCACGAATATCTTCTAGTGCTAGATGAATCCCTTTTTTAGTAAAACCTTTAGAAATATCAGGTGCCCATCGAGACGCTAACTCCTTTAAGGTACTAACATCTAAATTACGATAGTGAAAAAATTCTTCCAATCCTTGCATACAACGAGCTAAAAACCGTCTGTCCTGACAAATACTATTGCCACACATGGGTGACTTGCCTTTATTAACATATTTTTCTAAAAAACCAATCGTTTCGCGCTCGGCGTCTGCTTCACTAATATGCGATGTCTGAACTCGCTTTGTTAAACCGGATTTGCCATGCTGAGTTGTATTCCAATCATCCATTTTAGTCATAATTTCATCCGCTTGGTGAATCGCCAACATCGGACCTTCAGCTAAAATATTAAGTTGACTATCGGTAACGATTGTCGCTATTTCAATTATTTTATCATTTACAGTATCGAGCCCTGTCATTTCAAGATCAATCCAAATTAAGTTGCTGTCTTTATTATTCATAATTTTTATTTATTTCCTTTAATTACTCATTCGATCGTAAACTGCCCTTAGTGTTGGACAAGACTTGATTATGTTAAGCACTCCATGCAGGTAACAACGTTATTTACTCAAATAACTGAATTATTTTACCTAAATATTTGAATATCCGCATAAATTTAGTAAATTATAAACTATAGAAGATAAACCGACCAGTACGCCAATTTTTCATTCATTTATGGCATTTAGTTACCGACCTTAATATAGACTAAAATATTGAAAATCGTACTTGGTAATATTGACTAATAATAAGCCTCCTAGACCGAATGAAAACCAGTCACAGGATACCAAGGGGCCATCGCGATGGAGGGACTGAGAAATACGGGCTAGACCAAATAGTCATTTTCGATTACATTAGTGACTCTTTCACAAATTGAATTTAGTTGCCTTACCTTATGATGAATACATTTAGCTATATTTTCCTGATTGCTCTTATTCTGAATTTTGCTGCAAAAATGTGGCTAAATCTTCGACACAACAACCACGTAAACGCAAACCGTCATCAAGTACCTGATGCTTTTTTAGATAAACTGACTTTAGAAGACCATCAAAAAGCAGCTGACTACACTGTCGCTAAATCTAAATACGGGCGTTTTAGCATGGTGTACAGCACGCTCATTCTCTTGTCGTTTACGCTGTTCGGTGGTCTGGGATATTTAGATGTTCTCTGGAGTACCACTAACAATGACCCCGTTACAACAGGCGTCTGGTATATAGCCTCAATAAGCTTGATCTACATTATTATTACACTACCTGAAAGCATCTATTTTACTTTTGTATTAGAGGAAAAATTTGGTTTCAATAATACCAAGGTCAAAACTTTTATTGCCGATATAGTTAAAACTCTGATTATAATGACTATCATAGGAATTCCCCTGGTTTGGATAATCCTGTGGTTAATGCAGTCGGCTGGTTCACTTTGGTGGGTTTACGCTTGGGCGGTATTTTGTAGCTTTAATTTATTTGCTATCTGGGCCTATCCGGTACTTATCGCACCCATATTTAACAAATTTACGCCTCTTGACGACCCAGAATTAAAAACTAAAATTGATTCACTACTAGGTCAATGCGGCTTTGCCAGCAAAGGTGTCTTCGTCATGGATGGCTCAAAGCGATCTTCGCACGGCAACGCTTTTTTCGCTGGAATGGGCAATAATAAACGAATTGTCTTTTTTGACACTTTATTAAAATATTTAAGTCACGAAGAAATTGAAGCTGTACTCGCACATGAGTTAGGTCATTTTCGACTGAATCACATTAAGAAACAATTTGCATTGTCGCTAGTCGTCTATTTTATTAGCTTCGCTATTTTAGGATTACTGTTGACAAAATCATGGTTTTTTAGCGGCATGGGTATTAGCAATGGCCCATCCAATCATGTTGGCTTAATGCTATTTTTACTAGTCACGCCAGTCTTTACTTTTTTACTTGATCCTATTTTTTCGTTTATTTCACGAAAATATGAATTTGAAGCGGATGAATATGCCTCAAAAACGAGAAGCTCCTTGTTACTCATTTCCGCTCTAGTCAAATTAAATCGCGAAGAAAAGGCGACGGTTACTCCTGATCCATTATACTCAATGATGTACGACTCGCATCCCCCTGCACCGATTAGAATTAATCAACTCTATGAAATGCGAGACCCAGATCCGAATAAGGCCTAATATGACATTACTCATTGATAAACACTGCCAAGAAAAAACACAATCTGAAGCGCCTTTAAACGCTGAAGATTGCAATAAATATCTTAAGCAATTAAATGCTGATTGGAGTATTACTGCTGATAATAATTCCATAAATCGTGATATTAAATTTAAAAATTTTTATCGCACAATGGCTTTTGTTAATACACTAGCGTATATTGCCCATCAAGAAAATCATCACCCTGATTTTTCCGTCAGTTATAATCGCTGCGTGATTACTTTTAGTACTCATTCGGTCGGTGGCTTGTCTGAAAATGACTTTATATGTGCAGCTAAAATAGATCAGCTAGTATGACACTGTGTTTACCACAACCATTAAAAATGTTTAAATTAATATGAACTCTTTTTGTAATCTTAAGTTTTACTCCTAATAGTTTTGTCTCATGGCCAAGAAAAAACTCACCGATCAACAAAAGAAACGAATTCAAGAAAACCAACAGCAAAAAATTGATCAATCTCAAGATAATATCAATTCGGATATAGGCCAGGTCATTGCTGTCCAACGCAAAGCCGCTCAAATAAAATTCAAATCTAATATATTAAAAGTTAAAATTCGTAAAACGCTAGAATCAATTGTTTGTGGCGACAAGGTTGTTTTTGAAAAAACCGAATCCGGCGAACAAGTCATTAGCGCGATTTTACCTCGAAGCTCAGTCCTAGCACGCAATAGTTACAAACAAAAATTAAAACTGATTGCAGCCAATATCGATTTAGTGGTCATCGTTGTCTCCTTAATACCCGAGCCTAATTATGAATTATTAGATCGTTACTTACTCGTTTGCGAAACCAATCAAATCGAGCCTCTCATCGTACTCAATAAAATTGACTTGGATTCGAACGAAGCAAGTATTCTACAGGCCCAGGATCGTTTAAAACTATATCAAGACATAGGTTATACACTAATCAACACCAGTGTAAAAAGTGGCTTTAACGTGAATCGCTTTGAGAATTATTTAATGGGCAAACTCAGCACTTTGGTCGGACAATCTGGTGTTGGTAAATCATCTATAATTAAATACTTAGTGCCTGACCAAGAAATTCTAATTGGTCAAATCAGCGAAAAACAACACGGCCGACATACTACTTCCGCGAGTTATTTGTATGACTTAGAAAAAGGTGGGCAAGTAATTGACACGCCTGGCATTCGGGATTTTGCCTTAGGTGATTTTGATTTAAGTGAATTAATTCAAGGTTTCATTGAATTCAAACAATTTATAGGATTCTGTAAATTTAGCAACTGCACACACACAAACGAACCAAATTGCGCCATTAAGCAAGCAGTGTCTGACAATAAAATAAGCCAGTATCGATACGATAATTTCATAAAAATATTTTCATCTGTATCAGACCAAAAGAAAAACTATTAATACCAAAATAACGTAAATTCGAGCATTCTCTCTTCACCACTTATTTTCGTGATTTAGATCCGAAGGCTTTCTTAAATGTCTAAGTAATTCTGACTAGTAACTGTTTGATTGATTTTATTATGACAGCTTTCGAGCAAGCTAACTAACGAGTCAGAATTTAGTCATCTCGGCAAAATCAACCCAAAGCGGAAATACAACAAAACGTAGCCCGGCTCTTTAGAGCCGGGACGAAGTCCAATATTTAAACTCAACTGGCCGTATTCGCGAAGCGCAAATTAGGCCAAGCTATTCATACTTATAATTTTTTAATCTTTGATTGAAATAACATCCAACCCGGCTCTGAAGAGCCGGGCTAC
>QIKQ01000105.1 GCA_003233075.1 Gammaproteobacteria bacterium | reverse complement strand
AAAAATGGAGCTGGTGATAGGAGTCGAACCTACGACCTGCTGATTACAAGTCAGCTGCTCTGCCAACTGAGCTACACCAGCTTAACAAACCAAGTCCCCTTGGATTTGAGCGCGCAAGTTTATAGCCTTAGAAGCAAAAGCGCAATATAAAAAAATAGTTAATTTAAGTACAATCAAGAGAATGAGAGGACAAGTGAGGCGCACTCCTCAAGAAACCAACCCAATCCATACTCTCTAGACTTTTCTGACGAGCAATCTCAACCATCAGCCATACACTATCGACACCTTGAGAGCGAACATCCATTTTGACAGAAAAACCTAGAGACTGCGCTTTCAGTAAAAGCTTATGGGCATCTTTTTGAGTATCATACACGCCTAAAGACACCGCGTTAATTGGATCAATGCGATCAAGCAATACAGCGCTTTGAAACCCTTTAAGCTTTAGCTCTTCAACTTTTAAACGCCCTAACGCTCGACTACGCAGTGGCGGCATAAACACCCAATAGCCAAAATTTTCTTTAAGTTGATTATACGCAACACTCGCAAACATCCCTTTCATTTCAAGTAAATTTTGCCATTTTATTCTCTCTTCATTTGATGCAAGTGGCCCAACCTTATAGCACGCTCGCTGAAATTTAGACCCATATATTTCTTTGACGTCCTCACTAGAATGCTCATGTGTTTGATTTTTTTCAGAAGCGACAATTATAGGTTTCTTTAGACTTTGCATTGCTAGGACAGCACTTACGTCGTCTAGCCCCTTTAATTTTACAGAAGCATATACTTTTCCCAGAGAAGCCTCGAAATTATTACTAGGAAGCCAATCACTTGAATATAGTGTTAGCGTAGGGTAAGAAGGGTCTTCATCTTGCGAATTTGATTCTGCACTCACGAGAAAAACAAAAGGAAGTACTAGTATATTCAGGCTAAACAAACAAATGCACACCCAATTCAATGCAGATAAGCCCTTAAGTTGATTTACCCCAATCATTTACCCAACTATTTCCTAAAATTAAACCCTACCATACTAATTCATCGGCATATTCATTCGATATCGATAGCCCTGAAGAAAGTTTTTTCGAGCATTGCTATCCGGAATAGAAGCCCATTAATCAGACCGACGAACACTGATATCTCCCGAAAGTATATTTACTATTTCGCTGTCATGAGTGCGCACTAATAGCTCACCTCGCTCATTAATACCTGCCGCCACACCTACTGTAACGCACTTACCAGCGGAAATTATGACAATTTCCTTGCTCAATAAATAGTCCAATTCTGCCCAATCCGCCTGAAACCCTGCAATACCATATTTTTCATAACGAACAAAGTTCGTCACCAAATGATTCATTATCGTGGCAATAATTGTACTTCTACACCATTTTTTACCTACTATACTCTCTAAATCTACCCAAGCTTGATCAATCTCTTCGGCCTCTGCTTCCATCACTTTCACGTTAACGCCAATACCGATGATAAGCTCGACAGAGCTACCAACAAGCTTAGTAGATTCAATCAAGATACCTGCTAACTTTTTACCCTCACTATAAATATCATTCGGCCATTTAATCCTCAGCCCAGCAACGCCAAGCTCATTTAACGCGCTAATGATAGAAATCCCGACCATCAAGCTCACCCCCCCGAGCTCAGCGGGAGGAATTTTAAGCCTAACCTGCAGTGACATAATCACGTTCTTAGCAATCGAAGCAAACCAGCGCTTCGATTGCCTGCCTCTTCCATCCGATTGATGTTCAGTGACACACAAACGAATATTATTTAGCAACTTTGTTTTGATCGATTTTAGGTATTGGTTAGTTGAATTTACCGTTAATAAAGGGGGCAGGATATAAACTTTGAGAATCGCGTCATTCGAAAGCGCTTTATTAATTAGGCCGGAAGAAAGCATTCGAGTGTCTTTTTGCAAAGACCAGCTACGTTTGTCGCAACGAGCCGTCAACACTCCCAACTCTTCTAGCATCATAAGAAAGTCGTTCAATACGATTTCGTCAAGCTTTAGTGCGAGTTGCAACCGCTCAAAACTAAGGCTCGGCGAAATCTGAAATAACTCAATCAGCGAAGCAAGCTGCTTATGATCAGACATCGTTATAATAAGTTTATTCGAGAAAAAAGATAAAATACAGCTAGTATCAACAGTAAATACATTATGAGTCGCTTATTTTATCCTCTTGTCAACTAACGTAGCATTCAATACTTTTCCATCATCTTTTGGCAATGAGACCTTAATTTGCTTTGTTGCCTTATTTTCCGCTGTCAAAGTCACGACATGCAAACCCGCCGCTCTAAATTGGATAACAACCCGACCCAGTTCATTAGTTTCCTTCGTCTGTACACCATTCGACTCTAATTTAGCAAATTCGACAGCAACACCAAGTTCGTCTACTACATTTACGGTAACGCGATACGCAGTCCACTGACTCGTTCCTAATAAGCTACATCCTGACAAGCCAAGAAACACAAACAACAGACATATTTTCATCTTTAATATTACTCGCACAGCTTATTCTCCAAATAAAACTCAGTAGTGTCCGGTTAGGGGCTTGCATGTTGTAAATTCCCCCTATCTTGAGAGTTTATATTATCGGTGGCTAAAGGCACCGCTGGAGACTCTCGAGTTTCATTAAGGATTTTAATCCGTAGCTCTCTCACTCGCTTGATTGACACAGGCTCATCATGTTCTTCGTGGCAATAGATAGCGAGCAGAAGATAAGTAATCAACCCGGATAAAATCTGCACCATCAATCCGTGCTTACTGCGAGCAATGAGATGATAAACACGTAAGTGGCGCTTCCACCAAGCAAAAAATGACTCGATTTCCCAGCGTAGCTTATATACCTGGGCAACCTCTTCAGCGCTGAGATCAAATCGACTAGTGGCGACCCAATAGTTGACACAGTCAACGGTATAGCCGACGAGTCGAAGCGGTTTTTTGGTTTGTTTGTCGCCTTTTTTTCCCAGTAAAACCTTGGCATCATAAAAAACGAAACTATCGGGCTCTATAGAGTAGGATTCCAAACACGTTTTGTTCGTGTTTGCTTTGATGCGACACACGAAGTGCTTCAGATCAGTCTGAAGCTGATCAAAATTTTGATGATGCTGATAGCCTCTATCCATGACCCCCGTCTGTCCGGGTTTAATGATATCGTGAACAAAAGGTCGTTCGTCAGACTTACCGTCGGTTAGAAATAATTTTTGGGGGATTCCCTGGTTAATGTCAAAACCAAGATGGAGTTTGGCTTTTTTTGAGCCACTGCGGTAATCTGCCCAATCCATTGAGAGAACGGAATCGATAAGTGACCCGTCAATGGAAACCAGCTCACCTAGCAGGGCATATTTTTTAGGTAAAAGTGAACCCGCTTGTTTTTGGAGCTGTTCAAAGACTGCCATAAACTGTTCAAGCCCGCGCTCATTGATGGCTTCCGAAAATGAGCTTCGGCTAATACCACCCTCGGGCGCGACATGGGCGCGAGCAAACTCATCCTTCTGCAATACATCGATAAGATGTCGAGCGGAGGTATGCTCTTCTAAGTGGAAAAAAATTAGTGCGTTAAGCTGGTCTTCAAACGTCATTTTTAGCGGCCTATTGCCTCGAGACTCTATCTTCGGAATTAAAGGGAAAATGGAGTCCAAAGGTTTCTTCAATTTTTCAAACGAAGGAGCAGAATAATGTTTATTTAGCGGCTGATGTAAGGGCATTTTCATAAATCCATAATGTGGAAAAATTTTTGAAAATGCTGGCGAAAATTTTTTAATCTATGTCAAGAGATTATTCCAGTTATTTAAAATTTTTTCTAAAAATTCTCTATTAATCAATGCAGATTTCTAACCGGACACTACTGTCAAAAAATAATTGAAATTTTTAGCTGCGGCAAAGCTTTTTAATTCAGTCTCACCCAGTTCCATCAATTGAGTCACGTAATTATAAATTCTGATAGACCTGGTCAAGTCGGCTTTAAAACGTATTAACTTAAATTCTACGTCCCTTAAGGAGTGGGTACGAAATAATTTCTCGTTTTAGCATCATTGCTTCGGTGATGTGTCAATACTTTTTTGGAAACTCGATTACAAAATTTTTTATTTCACTTTACAATTCGCGAATGACCAATTTTTTTCCACCCGTATCCTTACGCCTAACAAGCTAAGGGGTTGCTTTAGTAAGACCTTGAAATACATGCTAAGTCAATCAATAAATAAATTCGATTGCCAATGTGATCTAATTCATAAAGGTATGGCGGATCCGAGTTATATTGC
>QIKQ01000059.1 GCA_003233075.1 Gammaproteobacteria bacterium | reverse complement strand
ATACCCTTGCCCTTTAGAATCCCTGCGGGCTTCATTAAGGATACACCGAACTCGCTGCGAGTTCTGATAAACCGTCTCGCTACGAAGTGCTTTGAGAAAAGCGGGCTAGGTGTAATGTGAGCGGAATTATGCCCGTTCTAAGTTAAAATAGAGACAAGAGGTTCTATATAGGGGGAAAGGCTTTTTTTATAGGAGAAACTATTGCTAAGTCATTCATTTTTAAGTCTAAAATACCGCTTTGAATTTGCCCCCTACTCGCAAATCCTCCGGCAAAGTTTGACACTGCTTATGAAAACGAATTGCAGAGTGAGAACATGCAGCCGGACTAATTCGGATTCGTTCAAACAAGGCCTTTGATAAACGACAAGCCTCCGGAGGTTCGTCGCGATCGCTAATGAGCAAGCAATTTGCTAGCAGTAAGAGATTTGGATATTGGAAATATTCGAGTTTGTAATCGATATCATGATGATAACGTACGCTGTGCACCACTTCGTCAGGAAGCCGCCAATCTTGGATTAAAGCCGCGCCAATCATTGCGTGGTGATAAACAAGCTGGTTATTCGTATTATTCTGATCTTCACTTTCAGCTGAATTTAGACTTTCTAAACCTTGTCCAGTGTTAATAAGAGATTCTAGCTTTAGTAAATCTTTGTCTGGATTGGTCGAAACTAATTTATCCAATAGAAAAAAACGATCCTTGTGCTGCTGGCCATAGTACAACAAGCCAATATTCTGCAACAAACCTGAAAGTATCAATAAACTTTGACTAATAACACCTGATTCATTTAATTCATTAGCTAATTTTAATGCCATTGATGTGCTCATTAAGGCATGCAAATAAATCGCTCTGGTATTTAGGGTTCCTGCTGTATTAACTTGAAATTCATTTAAAATAACTAAGCCTAAAACCAAGGTATACATCGGGCCGTGTAATAATGTTCGTTCCGGACTATCTTCATTAAGTGGTGTTACGCGCGAAAATAACGAGGAACTAACAATCTTCACTATCCTGTCGTAAAGTTTAGGGTCAGAATCCAATAACTCTTTGAGAACCCGAAAATCAAATTCTTTTTCAGATTGCAAACTCATTATTCGACTAGCAAGCTTTGGCAGACTTGGACAGGATTCTTGCTCTAGGTCACTCGCGTTTGCGGTTTTAAGTGGTAATAAAGCTCGGTATTGATACTCATCCATGGTTTCAAATTCGAACCAAGAGTGATTAGCAGAGCTTAAGGACTCACTGGCATGCTTTAATTTTAACTCAGAAACTGGCGTGGCGATTTGGCCGTGCTGATGTTGCTGCATCACTTTGCTAAACTCTAAATTGCTCAAACGCAATAAGCAGTTTTGACTTCCCGCCTCAAAAATAACCGAGCTTGCTTTTAAAAGACGAGAATCAAAGTAGGTTTCCATTTTGTATAAATCGCCAATCGGCGGAACGCAACCAGGTTCACAATCGGGGAATAAATCTTTAACTTTGTCGAGAGAGATAAATTCTAAATCACGCTGAGTAAGCGCCTTAAGCTCATTAAAATCAATGAGAGCATCCGAGGGTACAACAATTAGGCAAAGATAATCATCAAGACCTAATACGATTGATCTAGCGATGCAAGATTTGTTTAAACCAAGTTGTTCCGCTGCTTGATACAAGGTCGCGAATTCAGTTCTCGCTATTAAATCGTATTTTAATGAGAGGGAATCGAATTTCTCGGCAATTCTAGGTGCAATAATCATATTTGATATTATACACATTATCTTAGGCTTAGGTACCTAGGGCTAGGCTAATTAAGCTGTATTCTTTGCCCCCACGGTACCTTAGCCTTACCCTTTACAAGCCAAATAACAGGATAATTAGGTTCAATTTGACTAAATTTGCCTTCCGCATCAGTAAAGTAGACTAATAAATCTGGTTGTCTTCCTTGTCTCTCAAGCCATTCAAATATCGGTTCGAAGCTAGTACCGCCACCACCGCTAATCGACTCGGGCATTTTAAATTCATCCCAATACTCGTATTCCCATGGTCCTAGCTTATCAAGCTTATTATCACAAGCATGCAAAGTGACGCGCGCCCTGACTTGGCCCTTAATCGCATCAACCTCCGATAAAAATGATTCCATTTCGGACTGTGATATCGAGCCACTTGTATCGAGAACAACTAACATATCAACTTGTTTGCTGCGCAAACTAGGCAAGATCGCATCGCCTTCTCGTTTTGAAGGTCGCGTATAATTATAATCATCACGCGCTGAAGCCGACATGTACTTTGCCAGTATTTGCCGCCAAGGCAATTGCGGCTGCAATAGATGATCCACTAAACGAGCCATCTCACCACTTAGCTTACCTGCTTGCAGGGCTTGTTGCGCTGCACCTGCCATACGTTGCTGCCATTGCACAGCGAGATCTTGCTTTTCTTGGTTTGTTAACGGCTTAGGTTGAGGCGCACCGCCTTTATTGGGATCTAACTCCGCTTCATTATTCGATTGCGAGCCTTGTGACTCTTGTTCTTGTGTTTTGCCTGAGCTTGATAAATCAGAGGGTTTATCGTCAGGGCTATTATCTTCGTCATCATAAAGATGATCATCATGCGTCTCCATGTCTTGCATGTCATCCATCATCGGATAAATTTCTTCCGCTGTCATATTGTCATACACATCTAAATAGATCGCGCCCGGCGGTGGCTTTAAACCATCCTTTATTAAAATTGGATTAATAGCGAGATCACAAGATAAATCCCAGCGGTGTTTAATGCGATGCTGGCGACGAGCAAAATGCAATAAGGCGCAATGCAGTGCTTCATGCGCAATAGCAAATAATGTTTCATCAAAACTAAGAGCCTGTATATATTCTGGATTGTAATATATTGATTTGGCATCGGTTGCCATGGTCTTACACCAGGCGGGGTCAGCAGCGATCACCGGCATTCTTAGCACGAGCGCGCCCAAGAATGGCTTATCTATTATCAGTGCACTACTAGCAGCGCTTAGTTTTTTTTCTGCATCTACGATCATGTTTTTTGTAGTATTAATTATGATTTCAATGTTTTAAGATTGTCATACGTAATAATTGAATTAATTTCCACCCCGGCTCTGAAGAGCCGGGCTACGGAGCCGATTGCAGTTCTAAGTTACAAATTCAACTAACCGCGATACAACATTACATCCGCTATTTTATTTGCCCAGCTTTGAAATTCAGGCACCGCAAATAATTCGTCACCAACAGCACGTTGTAAATCAGTCACTAACATGACACCCATTTCTTTTTGGCGAAAACTGCTAGCAAAATTTAAAATATTGCCTAATACAGCTTGTAAATCATCTGTGTCTTTTGCCTTAATTGCGCGACCAACCAAGGCGGCAGCAACGGCATATTGCAAATCAACCTCAGAAGGCATATTCACTTCTTCGCCTCTTAGGATCGCATCAATATCGGGTAATTTATCTAAATTGTCAACAAACGCTGCCAGCTCAATTCCAGCTGCTGGCCCCACACAAGCTTGCAAGCTACTGCTGAGCATATCGCGATTATCGTAAAATTTATGGATGGCTCGATGCGCAAACTCCCAAGTTCTAGGTGATGGAAATGCAACGGGGTTATGCGCTGGATCAAAATCAAACAGTAATTCAGGCCGAAATCGTAAAAAGCCAATCACGCGCTCGTCAATATTATGAGCATAAGCCCAGGCGACCCAATCATCCAAATTAACTTCAAATTCGAAATGAGAAAAACGATTGGCAAGCGGTGCCGGCATCGTGTAGGTAACGCCACGATCACCCTGCCTGTTTCCTGCAGCGTAAATCGCCCAACCACTTGGGATTTTATATTCCCCTAATTTTCGATCGAGAATCAACTGATAGGCTGCCGCTGATACACTGGGAGGCGCAGACGTTATTTCGTCTAGAAATAATATGCCTTCGGCTCCATGTCTGTCCGCATCAGGCAACATCGCAGGTACTGCCCATTCAACTGTATCGTCTTTTCTAAAAGGAATGCCTCGTAAATCGCTCGGTTCCATTTGCGAAAGCCGGATATCGATTAATGGCACAGAATGCTTATTCGCGACTTGCTCAGTAATTTGTGACTTACCGATACCAGGTGGCCCCCAAATCATAACAGGCGTGTGAATACCTTTACTTGCACTCGTAAATTCTTTTTCTAAAATTGTAAATAAATGAGCTGGCCGCATCGATCCTCCACTTTTACTCTAGCCCGCATTTCTCACAGCCCGTCTACTGCGACGGCCCAATTGCATACTATGACACGTTTTCACTCGGTCCAAGCGCTCGACATAGT
>QIKQ01000130.1 GCA_003233075.1 Gammaproteobacteria bacterium | reverse complement strand
CTTATCCCTCAAACATTTTAAAAATTCCATATTAATAATTAAGATATTAAAGAGGTGCCGCATCCCTCATAGCACAAGCTTTCTAGTAACTATTTACTACATCGACTATTTAAACTTGACTAAGAATATAGTAGTCTTTAGAAAATGAAGTGCAATGTTAGATCGCAATTTACCAGATTATACTGGTGTTTACTGGGATCTACTCCCGAAAGCGATCAGACTACCAAGTAAAAGAATGACTTAGTTTTGCAACGTTTTAAAATCAATAGCTTAACGCAATAAAACTTTACCTCTATTTTATAGCATAAATTACAGCTAAATCGTAATATCAATAAGTTAATAGCTCGTGAGACTAATCGGCTTAAAACCCACACAAAAGCTTGCAAGGACCCATAATGGGGTCTAAAGTACCCAAAATGGGTCCTTTTAAGATAAGCTTATGAATTCACTCAGTATAGGTGAGGCGCTATTTACTAAAACTCAGCAACGTGTTTTGGGTTTACTTTATGGTAAGCCTGATAAAAGTTTTTACAACAATGACATTGTTAGACGCGCGAATATAGGGCGGGGAACGGTAAGACGTGAATTGGATCGTTTAGTTTCAGTTGGTTTGCTTGTAGTATCTTACGAAGGAAACCAGCATCATTATAAAGCAAATGAAGCCAACCCTATTTATAAGGAATTGACGGGGATAGTACGTAAAACATTCGGAATCGCTGATAAAATTAAAGATGCGTTACTCATATTCGACAAGGAAATAAAACTAGCATTTGTATACGGATCGATTCCTAAAGGAAAAGAGTCAGCAAGCAGTGATATTGATTTACTCGTTGTCGCCAATACACTGGCATACTCGGAACTAATGCTTGGGCTTTCTAAGGCAGAAGAATCTCTAGGTCGACCGATAAATCCAACTATCTACACAATGGCGCAATTTAAATCAAAATTGAAAAAAGGTAATGCATTTCTAGTCAAAGTAATGGAGCAAGAAAAAATATGGCTTAAAGGAGGCGAGGATGACATTAGAGAATTTGGATAACTTAGTTAAAATACAAAAATTGAAGATAGAAACCGCTGATCAAAAAGAATTTGATGGTATGTTGAACTCAGCCAAGGTTCGTTTGAAAGATGCGCAGTTGAAAGGGTTGTCAGAAGAGAGCCACAATCACTAGCGTACAGTGTGGCTCATGCTTTATCTTTAGCGGCACTGCGATGGCATGGCTACCGTTCTGATAATCGGTATTTCGTTTTTTCCTTCAATAATTAGTTTATAAAACAAACGTCTTGTATGTATCTTAGGATCAGATTTATACTGAACATTATACTTTAACTAAATCATGGGTGAGTTCTTGTCAGATTATTTAAAATTTTTTCAAGCATTAAATGAAGCAAAGGTTGAGTACGTAGTAGTTGGTGGTTTAGCGACAGTACTTCACGGCTATTCAAGATTTACAGCTGATATTGATTTAGTTATAAGTTTGGAAAACAAAGAAGCAGAAAATACGATGAACTGTCTAACTAATTATGGCTTAGTGCCGCGCTTGCCAGTAAACGTTACTGATTTTTTCGATCCAAAACTACGTAAAGTCTGGATTGAAGAGAAAAATATGTTGGTGTTTCCTTTATTTCATCCGGATAACCCTATGTTAACAGTGGATATATTTGTAGAAGAGCCAATCCCATTTTTTGAACTATCAAATAGGTCAGAATTAGTTGAAATTGATGGTGTAGAGATTAAAATTTGTGGTATAAATGATTTAATATCGATGAAAGAAAATGCAGGAAGGGATAAGGATATTGATGATATTGTGCATTTACGCGAAATTATGAAGCTCAAAGGTGAGTAAGTTTCAATGGCAGCGAATATTGATAAAATATTAAATTTACCTAAATTGTCGCAACATGAAAAAGAGCAATTGCAGCAGTGGCAAAACGCAAGTTATGCGCAAAGATTGGCGTGGCTAGAGGATGCTCAAAAAATAGTATCTAATAATATCGCGCGAAACAAAGCTACTCGTTAAAACTTATTCAGAAATCCTCTCTAAATAAAATATAGGCTCGATTGTTCATCCTATTAATTTTAAGAAAATTTTTAATTCGTTTAATTTTCACTCTTACTTAAACACATAATACCTGAATAATTAGCAGGATAAGAGATTCGGCAGAAGTAAGCGGTAGTGCCTATGCAATATTTTGAGAGAAGAGGGAAATTGAAAAATGCTGTATTTGTGAAAACGCAATTGAAAATAAAGCTTCGTTTTAAACCGTAATTTGCTAGATTGCCCTCACTGATGTCCCACAAATATTTTATTTCTTAAGTGTTATAGTAATCGAATGATTAGATCACACTACTACGTTGCCCGTCTTTGCGAGACTACATCAACAGATGACTCAATCCGCCTTAGCGTCCAGAGCAAACACAGTTTGCGGTCGCTCTCGGCCCATGGCCCAGGCCAGCCTCTCGACCGTTCCGGTCTCACCTTCTCGTGGCCTCCGCGACTCGCTTCAGAATCTCGCTTCGCGAGTTTCATCAAGCACTTACTGATCTCGCAAGCTCGTTCTGGTCGTAAGCCCGTCCATGGGCAAAAAGTGATCTCCTAAATTCAATCTCGTGATCATTGCCTCCTTATTGCATTCTAATTTAAGTCATTGAATTATAAAAGATCCCACGCATCCTTTGGATGCTCTGGACACTAAGGTGGATTGCCACGAAATGCTCAACGAGCATTTCTCGCAACGACGAATTCTTTTTAAATTCTTCTGATCACGATGGTGAATAATCGTGTTATTTTTCTGTTTATTAACGAGCGTAAGCTGAGTACTAGTTTCATGTCCCAAATCGTCAATCAATCAATTTATTCATGAGAGGTAGAGTTAAATGAAAAATTGTCACAAACTATGGGACAGCAGTGAGATTGTCCCAGTGTTTATTTTGAGCGCCTCCCGAAAGAGATCAGACTTCTTTTAAAAAGAATGACTTAGTTTTGCAACGCTTTAAAATCAATGGCTTAACGCAATAAAATTTTATCTCAATTTATCGTGTTTTACTGCAGTTTTAGACTTTTTTTCAAAACGCACTGTACCCAAATTTGTATTACCTAATTTATAGCATATTTTAATAGTTATGCGCACTGGAAATTGGCTAATTTTCTCACAGTTTATCTTTTGAATATACACATAGCTGGTAAATTATGTTTTCAACTTTATGCTTTTGACGAATTAGTAAATAGTATCGACTATTTCAACTGACTATCAGCTGCCAAAAGTTGCCGCGTCGAAAAATTCGCTTCGAATAAAAATTAATTATCGTTAGTTGCCGAAAAATTACCAATTTAGTCGAATTCTTTTTCGAACTCTTCGTTTACTGGCTTTTTGACCTAAATGACACTCGAGAGTATCAGGGAATTTATTATTATAACTAAATTCTACTTGCTTAAACTTTCCGATAGTTTTAATGTTATTTGGCTTTTTAAAGTCTACACAATAGTATTGATCTTTTTTCTTCTTAGTGCACAAGCCATCTGCTTTATAAATACTTAAGCATTCGATCTTAGAATGAGTTGTTAAGCTGTCCGGACTAGATTGTTTAGATGCGGCAAATAAAATTCGAATCGAAAGATTGAAGTCGGGGCTTAAATTCCATTCTTTCAAGGGATACAAATAATAGGCAAAATACAAATTATATTTCCGTGACAATAAAGGATAGAAACCGAATTCACTTGCTGTATAAAACGAAAAAAATTGCGTGTAATTTACTTTAATAATATTTTTGCCGCGTTTAAAGCGGGCTTCAAAGTCATGACGGCTTTCATCAGCGTGATGTCGGAAATGATAGTCCTTACTTGTGTATTTTAAGTTTTTCTTGACACGTACAGTTTTGGATATTTTTTCCAAATTTTGGTTAACCCAAATTTTCGGCTTGGATACTTTTAGGAATGATCTATAAAATGGAGAAACAAAGGATAACTTTGAATTATGATTTGATTGGCTAGAAATATAATAGATCGCAGTGACCTCACATGCACCAGCAACACATTTGAAAGTTAATGTTTCCTTATTAACAATCGTATTATTTAAATCATTATTACTCTTTTTTAAAATGAGGACTGACGAGTTTCCAGCTTCTTTAGAGCTACGTGAAATATTAGCCAACGACTGTAAAGTAATAATTGACAGCAGAATAAATACAATTCGAAATAACATAAACTAATTGTACACATAATACTTAGCCACACGCAAATTACGCATGCGTGGCTGTGACCAGTGTTTGGTCGGTGAATACATCGATAGTTG
>QIKQ01000251.1 GCA_003233075.1 Gammaproteobacteria bacterium | reverse complement strand
CCCCTCAGTAAATACGGGTAAACCTTGTGGTCACTATTCGGCTTTGACAAACGTGGCTACATATTTTACTATTTTTATGACATATATTATCTAAGGGAATTTTTTAAGTGATTATTTTTTATCGTTTTAACACAAAATTAGAACAAGGACCTAAGGCGATTAAGTTAATTATTATGATTAATATTTAAACAATTTCAGGGAACGACCCTTGCATCCTGGCTAGTAACAAAATATGCTATGGGTTGGGGGAAATAATTAAGATTAGACACTTTTCGGCCACGACGGGATACTTGGGGTGAAGGCCAAATGCTTGTAACGAACGGCGAATCAAAAAGCTATTCAGATGATAAAAACGCGGAAATTAAAGATCCACGCGAAAACCTTCCTGTGCTTATTAAATACTTATTAAAATTTTCTGACAAGCTAATGCCTAAGCATATTCCTGTTGCAATTAAGCTAGCAGTTTCTATTGGAGTAATGCTAACGCTCATCATGAGCTTGTTAGGTGCAGTCATCATACATAATCAAACTAAACTAATCCGGAACCAGATCACTTTACAGGGCAGTACATTAGTACAAACCTTAGCGAATTCACTTGGCGAGCTAATAACGCAAGCGCAAATGGACGACAACAAAAACCCCGAAAACGCAAATAACAGTAAATTTAAGCCATTAGACAACGAAAAACTATTGACACTTAATGTCATCACGACAAGAATGACCACTAGCCCTGAAATACTCGGTGCTGTCGTTTACGGCGCTAAAGGTGAAGTGCTCGCAAGCGAAGGGGTCACCCCTTTTAGTAAAAACGCTCCTTTTGCCAATCAGGAAAAATCTTATCTAGACGGCAATCTAAAGATTTTCGAGTGGAAATGGAGTCACTTTGCTCGCGGCGATTTAAGTGCAATGTCTTTTATTAACCCGATTGAACTACAAAATACTGTGGTGGGCCATGCTCTTGTTACTTTTAATCATGATTTATTGAATCGTTCAATTCAAAACTCAGTTCATTCAATCATTATCGCTACCTTATTGATGATTTTACTTGGCATCATACTCTCCTATATCCTAGGACGACGGCTCACCAAACCTCTGTATCATCTAATCGATGCGAGCCACGCAATTGGCCGCGGTAACTATAATTATCGCTTACCTGAAAGACGTAATGACGAAATCGGTTATTTAATGAGTTCGTTTAATTCCATGGCTCAAGGGCTACTTCAGAAAGCCCAAGTTGAAAAAGCGTTTTCTAGGCATGTCTCACCGACTATTGCGAAAGAAATAATTAACAATATGGACAAGCTCAACATCGGCGGCAAACATGTTCACGCCAGCGTATTGTTTGTCGATATCGTAGGCTTTACCGCGATTTCTGAAAGCTTAGCACCAGAAGGTGTCGCTAAATTATTAAATGAGTTTTACACCAATGTTAATAAGATATCACAGGCGTATGATGGTGTTATCGATAAATTTATGGGTGATTGTGCCATGGTTGTGTTTGGCATACCCCATGAAGATGAGAATCATGTTTTCAATTCAATCGCTTGTGCTATTACGATTCAAAAATTAATGAAAATTCAAAATCGACATCGAGAAAGTATTAAGCTATTTCCAATAAAATTCCGCATAGGGGTTAATACAGGCGAAATGCTCGCGGGCAACATGGGTTCATCCGAACGAATTCAATACACAGTCGTAGGCGATTCTGTCAATTTAGCATCACGCTTGTGCGCTGTTGCACCATCCGATAAAATAATTATCGCAGAAGAAACTTATAATCTCGCAGGTCTTAGGCGAAAAGTAATTGCTTCGAGTTACGAGCGAATGAGAATTAGAGGCGTTAGCAATCCAGTTAATACATACGTGGTACAGGATTTGCAAGAACCTTATTTGCAACTATCAAATAAAGTGATTCAAACAATCATGGAAGAACAAGAGAAAGAAAAGGCGACATACGAGTGAATCAATCTGTATTAAAAATAGTAACACTTAGCTTAGTGGTGACGCTCAGCTCCTGCATGAATTCAATCATGCCGATTCAATTTAGCATGACTAAAAATGATCGTACCATTGATCAATATATAGCGGATAAGCAATTCGGTCGTGCCATTAAAGCACTCGAAAAACGCATTAGAAACAACCCTACTAGGCAACGTACTAAAATTTGGCTTTTAGAAGTCAAAAATAAAGCAAAAAAGTTTGAAACAGGCATCATTGTTAAAGCCATCCACAAAACTAAACAAGGCAAATGGCAAGGTGCATTTGTGATTGTAGATGATGCACTGCATTATTACCCTGACAGCAGAAGACTAAATCGCTATCGTGAATCATTGTCCAAAAGGCAATCTAAAAGTATTAAGCGAGCTAGAGTCAGATTAGTCTCTGCCAAAACCGATTACTTACTTAGAGTTAAACCGGTTTATGCTGAACTTAGTAAACTGGATCCCACAGACAGCGACATATCGTGGAAATTTAAAAAAACAGAATTAGAAATTTCAGAAACAGCTAAATCACTTTCAATCTCTGGCGCACAAGCAATAAAACAAAATGACTATGCAATTGCACAACTCTATTTAGAATTAGCGGACCAACTTAATCCTACACAAGATAATACGATTGCGCTGGCCAATCTCGCTCAACTTCGAGCTAAAATGCAAGACCGAGCGCGCCGAATCGCTGCAAAACGCAGAGCACGCTTAGCGAAAAAGCCACTAACAAAATCGCTTAAAGTACAGCAAAAGAAATTGAAAAAATTAGCCGACCGTATTCGTTTTTCCTTAATGCGCGGCAACTACGACAGAGCGAGTAAATTACTAGCAAAAGCACATCACATTTCGCCTGAACATCCAGAAATTGCTAAACTACGCCTAGCCTTAGATAGCTCGGTCAACAGAAAAGTAAATCAACTGGTCCACATTGGCAATAAACTATATAGTAAAGGCCGAATAGAACAAGCACGTCGCTCATGGAAACGTGCCTTAAAGTTAGATCCGAAAAATTCACAAATCAAAAGTAGCGTCGAACGCGCCACTCGCGTACTCAGTAAACTTCGCGAAATTAAAAACCAATCTATCAATTAAATAGCTTCAATTAGCTATGAACTATTCCTAAATTATCATTATAATTGGATTCAGCTTTCCTCCGTGCAGCTTGCTTGCGGCGGGTAGTTTATTTTAATTTTTTTTGGAATCTCTCAATGAGCCAAACTTCATTATTCCGAGATAAAAAATTCTGGCCCTTATTTTGGACTCAGTTTTGTGGTGCATTTAATGACAATGTATTCAAATTTGCATTAATTGGTCTTGTCATTAGCCAATGTAACGATTTAAATATTTTGGGGATGGATTCAAAAGGACTCCAAGCTTTTGCGAGTGGACTTTTCATACTACCCTTTTTCTTATTTTCAGCGATTGCCGGCCAGTACGCAGATAAATTTGATAAAGCCAAACTAATTCGTTTCGTCAAAATTTTTGAAATTTTGGTGATGAGCCTCGCAGTAATCGGATTCTTAACAAGTAATATTAGCTATTTGTTATTCGTATTATTTTTAATGGGAGCCCAATCAACTTTATTTGGACCAGTCAAGTACAGTATATTACCACAGCACATCGACTCCAATCGCCTAACCTCTGCCAACGGTTTTGTTGAAATGGGAACCTTTATAGCAATATTAATCGGCACTATACTTGGCACCTTGTTAATAGAACTTAGCACCGTAGGTCCAATCGTCATAAGCTGTGCGATTGTTGCTATCGCAATACTAGGCTATCTATTTAGTCGTCAAATTCCAGACGCAAGTCCTCCTGTACCTGAGTTGAAAGTTAGCTATAATTTTATCGCTCGCACCTATTCGCAAGTAAAACATTCTTGCACTCAAAAAGAAGTGTTTTTGGCAATCATCGGTATATCTTGGTTTTGGTTTATTGGTGCAGTCCTGCTGACCGTCATTTCGCCCTTAGCCAAGGAAGTCTTCTTGGGTGGCGTTGATATGCGAATTCTTTTTCTTGCCTGCACAACCATTGGTATTGGCTTAGGTTCGGTGACTTGCGGCATACTCGCCCATGGAAAACAAAGCAATCACCTGGTACCGATTGGAGCGATTGGCCTAACCGTTTTTGGGGCTGATTTATATTTTAGCATTCAGGCCATCACTGCGTCTTTACAGATCACACCTGACCCTGCTTTATTAGCAAAAACCTGTACGGCAAATATGACTATGCCAACCAGTCTCTCATTTTTTCTCAGTACTTGGCATTCCTATCGATTTTTATTAGATCTATTTTTATTCGGTATCTTCACCGGTTT
>QIKQ01000277.1 GCA_003233075.1 Gammaproteobacteria bacterium | reverse complement strand
CTATGTCGAGCGCTTGGACCGAGTGAAAACGAGTCATAGTATGCAATTGGGCCGTCGCAGTAGACGGGCTGTGAGAAATGCGGGCTAGTACATAGGTGCGAGTCAACATAGGATATTAGCAAACCAGTCATCAGAGAATAATCCACTAACTTTTAAGTGGGTGGTTTTTTATTATGCGATTAATTTTCTAATCAGAATTGGTAGAAATTTTCTTAGTCAATGTTAATAGATTACTGATTATTTTTCTTAAATTCTTTTCCGCCAAAGATATAAATTTCATCCACTTTGAAAGTTCCTAAATACAAAAATCCACTTTTTTCCATATATGTACGAATATTATTTGTATAATAATTATTTTCGACTGAAATAATTTTTACTGGTGTTACATCAAAGTTTATGCTTTTTAAAATATCTAATTCGCCTCCCTCTGTATCAATACTCAAAAAGTCAACTTCAGATATTGAGGATTTTTTTACTAACGACTCAAACGAGTAACACTCAACATCAATTTCTCTAACAGTCGTGTTATTTCGTTTAGCGTTTTTACGGATACGTCTAGCAGTAAGACCGACGCTGTGAATAGCAAGGGTGCTAAGCATATTAGGAGCACCAACTACTTCTAAAAATTTTGCTTTTCCGGAAGTAGGTGTTACACAGCCATGTACTACGGTGCATGTTCTATTTTGCTTTAGCTTTTCATAAACACTTGGAATTGGCTCAATTGCAATTCCATTCCAACCGAGTTCTTTTTCTAAATATAAGGTATTGCTGATAGTGGTGCCGTCATTAGCACCAATATCAATAAAAACACCATTCCGCTTATTATTTAAAAGACGAGAAATTAGAATATCCTGGCCACAAGCGCCCGATCCTCCTTTTATTTCTTGAAGCATCCTATGTGTTTGATGATAACGAAAGCGATTAAAGTAGTGATATAATTTGTTGGCCATGTAAAAGCTTCTTCATTATTCTTAAGTTGTTTACTTAGGTCGAGCCGGTCTGTTTATTTACATTCAATTACGCTGATTTTATAACATAAAGCTGCAATTTATAGTTAGATTACAGAAGGCATGAGCTAATAGCAACAGTTTCAAATACTGGATTAAGAAAAGTAGCAGCGAATTAGATTATGTGATTATAGGGATATAAATAGACGATTTAAATAACATTTACAATGATAGCTCACAGGCTCGGTGTTATTGCAAATTTAAAATGTATGAGGAATATCAAGCTTTAGTACCAGGGTATTGGTAAATAGTTTATTCACGCCGGATACTAAAAAAATATCCATGTATTGTTATATTGTTAGCTTTAATTAGTTCCTTGAAATTACATCAGAGTACGATTTCGTCTATATTGAAAGCTCTAGCTACACGCGAAGCCGAAAAGTTTATATCTGTTACATCTAATTTTTCCCTGAAAAAAGTGTTTCTTGGTCTTGCTGCTTCGTTGATCATACCTTAGCCATAGTGAAACAGTACAGAAAATTAAGCGTAAATCGCTTTATATGATACTATGTTACTACAACTATAAATTTAAAATTGTATTAGATTAAAATGAGACACTATTTATGGCACTCCTGCAAAAATTACCAACCAAATTAATTCCTCGAAAGCTAACCCGGTTACGTTACAAATCTCTCGTTCTCATCGAGACGTTTGATCGCCCTGCGTATGCATATGCGTTGTTTCAGGCTGCGATGCAGGCATGCGCATTAAATCACGATAAAATTAGTATCATTGAATTTGGCGTTGCCGGTGGCAATGGCATTGTCGCTCTAGAAGAGTATGCGGATGCTATCACTCGGTTTACTGGTATGGAATTTGAAATCTACGGATTTGATACAGCAACGGGTCTGCCCGAACTGCAAGGATATAAAGATATTATGCACCAGTGGCAATCGGGTTTTTTCCCGATGGATTTTGATAAATTACAATCGAAGTTAAAAAAAGCAAAGTTGGTAATTGGTAATGTCACTGATACTATAAAGGATTTTTACACGAAATATTCACCCGCTCCCGTTGGTGCAATTATGTTTGATGTTGATCTTTATTCTTCAACAAAGGCGTCGTTACAAATATTCAATACTAATTCGGAGAATCTATTGCCCCGCGTACGTTGTTATTTTGACGATGTTAGCGGTAACGAAATCTCACTGAGCAACGAATACATGGGGGAAAAGCTAGCAATTTCGGAATATAACACACAATCAGCGGACCGAAAAATAACTCCTGTTTATCACCTACAGGCCAAATCCAGAAGAAAAAAATGGTATCCACGCTCTTTTGTGCATCACATGTACGACCATCCGCGTTACTGTGAGTTCATAGCTAAACCTATGCAGGATTCACCGCTGAGCTAATAACGAGTTAGCACGTAAATCCCAGGTGGGATCTGTGCATCATGTAATAATTTATAGGTATAAAATTAATACGCTAAGCGTAATGCCTAATAAGACACGGTTGATAAGTAATTATGAGAAGAATGATGTTTTCTAAAGCAGCTGATTCTTTTGCGCCACTCTAATTTATTCGGAAAGCCGAAGTATCGCGTTTGAGCGTGTTTGCCCAATCACTTTATAACCTGATTTTAGCAGCCAAGATAATATATCTCTTTTCCACTGACGTTGACTGGTAGGTTCAATAATTACCAACTTTGGCCAAAGTGAAACGGGTGCAGTTTCATAAAAATGGAAAAGTATTGTGTCTTCCTTGCCTTCAACATCGATTTTAAGAGCATCAATACGGTCAATATTTTCTTCCGCTAGTATTGTTGTTAGTGGTTTCATATCAACTTCAACCGACATTGCTGTTGGCACTTCTAAATCACCGATTCGGCTGCCGCCCATATCGCCTTTCGCTACGGATAATGTTACTTTATCGCTTTTATCGCCGAGCGCTACTGGCAGAACTGAAATTTTTTCGTTAAAATTATTTGCGGAAATATTAAACATGAGTCGTGAGAAAATGATAGGATTGGGTTCTATTGCGATCACTTTAGTCGCGCCAAATTTAGCAGCCATTAATGAATAATAACCAATGTTCGCTCCAATATCTAAAAATATTCCATTCTGACTTACAACTTGTTCTAGTTTTTTTAGTTCAAGGCGTTCACGCAGCTTAGAGCCGAAAAGTATTTTTTCATCAAAAGCGTTATCAGTCAGATGTAGCCTAAATTTCACCCTGTGATATGTAATGTCTACTGGTTGATTTGATTGCGTCGCGAGCCATATACGAGCAATAATTTTTTTCATAACGCCATGCGCTAAGCCTAGCTTTTTTACGAGTAACAAAAATTTGCCACTTCCATGAGGTGCATATTTCCCCCAAGAATTTACTTCATCGATTTCTATCTTCATTAAGGGTCCCTAAATAAGTTAATTACAACAATATAGTTATTGCTGATGATTAGGGTAAAAAGTAAGGGTCTTGAAATCAATATTGCGGCATACAATTTTGATTGTAAGGTCTAATCATATTACACTCAAGGAGGAATGGGGGAAATTGATATTGTAATTTGTGCATTCGCTTCTCAATATTTTTATTAAATTAGATACCGAAAAATCGAGATTAGCTTGAATTTTACAACTAACTAAAGAACGACCTCATAGAGTGCAGTCTAGCATTATCTATTAAATGGGGCTCAATTAAATGAAATTCTGTAATCAAATTAGCTAATGGGGTTAGAATTTTGAAATATGTCGATTGCAGGTGCAAATAGGTAATTTAGTTTGGAATAGGCTTCTATTATTTTAGTACGCGAAGAGCGAATAAATAGGTTTGGGCAGTAATGGTGGCGGTATTTATTTACTGCTTATGATGGATTTTTTTTTAGTAACATTAGATTTTAGTTCATGGATTAATGAAGTTAAAGGTATAGGTTTAGCTAAGGCATATCCTTGCACAAAATCAACTCCGATTTCTGTTACTCGTTGTAGTATTGCATCATTTCCCACAAATTCAGCAATTGTTTTCATGCCGAGCACCTTACCGATGTCATGAATAGATTGCACCATAGCAGCATAAATCGGGTCATCTAATATATCGCGAACAAATGAGCCGTCGATTTTTAAATAATCCATTTTTAGATTTTTCAGATAATCAAAAGAGGAGAAGCCGCTGCCAAAATCATCAAGAGCGAACTCGCAGCCTAAATCTTTGAGTTCATTTATAAGTACTTTTGCATTTTCTATATCAGATATTGCCGCAGTTTCTGTCACTTCAAAGCAAATATTTTACGTATCTGCAATTGTTCTCTGATAAATGGCAGAATTGCATCATCACTCATAGAGACACCGGATAAATTAATAGAGAAAGAAATATTTTTTACACCCATTTCATTTATATATTCGAGAGTTCTAAAAGTTTTCTCAATTACCCAGCGGTCTATTTGTGTCATTAAATGATATTTTTCAGCAATTGGGATGAATACATCTGGTTTGATTAATTTATTTTCCATATCTCGCATTCGTATCAAAATTTCGTAACGTTGACGAGCATTCGATTTAGCGTCAGTGGCTTTAATTATTTGAACTTGAAGTTCAAATAGATCGTTTTTGATTGCATGCAGTAACATACTGACGGATTCAGCTTTGAGGCTATTTGAGTTAATTGCCGCGTCATCTATACCGTCAATATAGTACCGATTACGTCCACTGTGTTTTGCTGTGTAGCAAGCGCTATCAGCAGCCAATAATATAGATTGCAAATTTTCAGTATGTTTAGTAATAAAAGCAACACCAATACTAGCCCCAACATTAAATGATTTTTCATTCCAGGAAAAAACGTGATTTTGAATTCGATAATGCAAATTAGCGACAGTTTTTGTTGCTATGTCTACTGGGCAAAATTCTAAGAGTATCGCAAACTCGTCTCCTCCTAAGCGAGCGGCACTATCACTTTCTCTAACTTGTTCCGTTAGTAAAGTGCTAATTTGTTTTAAGAGTTCGTCACCTGCAATGTGGCCGCAACTATCGTTCACAAGCTTGAATCTATCCAAGTCCAAATAAAATACCGCATGTACCACAGAATCTTTATGGGCACGCTCAATTGCAGCATTTAGTCTGATTTCAAATTCGCGGCGATTAAGCAGTCCTGTCAATGAATCATGCGTGGCATGATAAGCCAGGCGCTCTTTTTGGATATTTAATTCATTAGCCGTATGCTTGTGGCCAATAATTTCTAGTTCAACTCGAGTTTTATATTTTTTCAGAGCATCACGCATGGCTTCAAAGGAATTTACTAAGTAGCCAACTTCATCCCTGTTCGCTTTTGGTAGTTGTGTAGAATAATTACCGTCAGCCAGGTTTTTAGCCGCCTTAGCTAAATGTCTAATCGGATGACTAATGACCCATTCGATCAAGCCCGCAATAGTAAACACTACCCAAATTAATAAAATTAGTAATGCAAAAAATAGACTCTTCTCTAATAGTTTAATCTGAGCTAATTCAGGTGAAATATCCACTACAATACTGAGAGTAGCGATTTCCCTGTTGGTAATTTTTATCGGATGACTAATATGTAGTGTGCTTTTGCTGCGTTTTATAACTCGATTAGTTTCAATAGGGAAAAGAAGTTTCTTATTATGGTTGTGCAATTGAAGCTGTTTCCAGCTAGTGTTAGAATCTTTCAACGAGTTTAGTGTTTCATGTATGTTGCCTAGTTGCTGTTGCAGTATCAGGGGAACTAAACTTTCTCCGATACTTTTTAAGTGATTATGGAAGTGGGTGCGATTTTGAGAAGTAGTAAATTCTGAAAGTTTAGGTAGCCAGAACCACTTCGCATAAGACACAAACAATAGTATAAATATTATTAGAGGTAAAAAAAGTTTAAGGCGTAAGCGCATAAGGTGCTAACCGTGTTTATTTGTGTATGTGCATAGAGGTGCCTTAAAGTGAAATTTAAAATCGTATCTTTTCATCTAAATTGCTCTAATTGTAGTTTTTTAATTGGTTCGTAATCATCGATTGTCGCTTTAACCGCTGCTTTTAGCGGGATTTTACTCAGTAAGCTTTGGCCGGATTTGCTTTTACTCATTTCCAAAAAGGCATCTTGCACTAATTTCATATGTTGAATTGGTACCCTCGGGTGAGCAACTATAGGATGCGGATTAACTTTTTGAGTTCGGTAAAGCACACGTAATAATTCTTGAATTTTTGGTTTTTGTTGGTTTAAAGTGCTTTGTACGCCACCGCCTGCAATCATGAGGTCTTGTACGACATGCAAATAAACAGATGAATGAGTTTTTACATATCGTGGCATGACCGATATATTATACTTTCGGGCAAATTCAGCACGAGGTAACAATGACGCTCCTAAGGCATTGGCTGAAGGAAATGCAACTACTTTCCCCGATAGTTCTTTAATCGTTTTTATTTTACTTTTTTTATGGACAACGATAATGCCCTGTAAACTACGTTTACCATCTCGTACCAGAGGAATGTAGCCTTGCTTGTTATTGGCGGTGACAACGTGATAGGGGTTCATGTATGAAAAATCGAATTCACCCGCTAAAAATCTGTTCTCGAATGCCGGTATTTGTTCTGAGCCTATGAGTTCAAATTTAAGGCCAGTTTCTGCTTCAAGCCTTTTTAGGATGGGAACCCAGATTCTAAATAGTTTTCGCTGTTCGAATTGAGGCACGATACCAAAACGGTAGATTTTTTCTTGTGCAATAAGAATCGATGTAAATCCCGATAATAGTGTGCTAAGTGCTAACACACTAAAATATCGTCGCGTATAAATCGAGTAAGAAATTTCTGAATTTAGTTTCATTGCTAGCTTCCCAGATAGGCAATAAATTAACTTCGCGTGTATGTAAGAATAGCACTTAAACCATATAGAATGGATATTTCTAGTTAGGAAATCCTACGCTATTC
>QIKQ01000090.1 GCA_003233075.1 Gammaproteobacteria bacterium | reverse complement strand
TCTAAAAGATTTTTCAGGCTATTTCCAACTCACCGTATAGGTGATACGCTTTCGTTTTAAATAGCCTGAAAAATATTTTATCTTCAGCACCCTCGCTACGAGTCAACTGATTAATCTAGGTTGAACAAGGCTATCTTATGATGGATAATAATGCATCGGAACAACCAATGAAGCCAATCGCTCTCGACAAGAAGTATTATTTGTTCGTAGATCAAAACGAGGTGAACGGGCAGCAGCAATCTATTATTCGATTGTGGAGATTTGCAAGAACGACGGCATTAATCCACTGAATTATTTAACTGATATTTTGGTGAAAATACCTAATTGCAAAACAGAAGAAGATTTCACTCAACCCGGACGTACCCACGGCACGGCGGTTAGCTTAACCGTGTTAGGCCATTATACTAATATACAAACTAAATTGAGGAAGTAATGATAAAAAGGCATCGGATACAATTTCCAAAAGACGAACTAATCAATATAAAACAAGATGAAGCCTATTTTTATCTTCAAGGATCGGGTGGCAATAGAAAAATTAAATTTCACGATTACGATGAGATATATCAAGTGCCCGGTCTGTATGAGCAAATATTTTATGACCGCTTGAAATGCACATCACCTAATAAAGTAGCATCAATACTTGAATCCGCTGTAAAACAGTATCAAAACAATTTTTCTGAACTTAGAATATTAGATTTAGGTGCAGGCAATGGAATGATGGGAGAGGAATTAAAAAAGCATGGTGTATCTCGCTTAATAGGCGTAGATATAATTCCTGAGGCTTATGATGCAGTAATCCGAGATAGGCCAGGAATATATGACGCATATTATGTTGAGGATTTCACAAAGCTAGAAAAAGACAAAAAGGAAGAAATAGTATCTTGGCAATGTGATTGCATGGTAACAGTTGCCGCACTTGGTTTCGGTGATATCCCAACGAAAGCATTTTTGGAAGCGTTTAATATAATCAAAAGCAAAGCGTGGGTGGCCTTTAATATCAAAGATACCTTCTTTGATATAGGCGATAAATCAGGCTTTTCAAAAATGATTAGAGAATTAATATTTTCCAAATATCTTGATGTTTATTGCATAGAACGCTATCGACATAGATTATCGATTGAGGGAGAGCCGCTGTATTACTTCGCAATAACAGGATGGAAAACGTCAGATGTTCCTGAAGACTTTTTAGATTCAAAAGGTATTAATGACTAAAATATTTGTTAAAAAATTAAAAAAAGCTAAGTCAGAATATCACAATTATTCTGCGAAGTAGATCTAATTGGGACAATTGATTTTATGGATTCTAAAGTAACTGGTCAAATTGACAGTGGGGAAACTGATGATTAGGAATATTCAAGAAGTGAATAACTCACTCATGTTGATATTCAAATTATTAGAATAGAGATTGAATTAATCGTTTGTAATGGCAATATTGCAAATCATCTGACTCGACAACCATTCTTGCAATAAAAAGACCGCTTGTTGAGGTGTTTCGCTTTCCTCATAATGATCCAGTAATACTTCGCACAAAGCACTAAAGTCCCCACCAGCCAGCATTGTATTAAGGGCACTTAGCTCTGCCTCTGCTAGAGCCACATAATTACTGATAAGATCACTGCGCCAAATTAGCCAGGTCGTTGAATCTTTTGCCCTAGTTGGTGGCACCTCTTCATCCGACAATGCTTGCCAAATTTGAAAACTATTGTATTCTAGTGTCAACAGTTGAACTGAATCATGAAACTTAACCTTAAGATTTGGCCAACTATTTGGATCTATCTCACTAAGATCTTGAACACTTGCTGCAATACAGTCTGCTGAATCGAAACTGTCGCAAAAAGCCTTTTCAATACTGGCAATCTCAGCAAGTTCTGGCGTTTCCTTCCAAGGCTCAATCTCGGCTAGATGGGTTGGTAAACCTTGACTGTAATAGCGTAAGCTTGGATGATGAGACAAAGTCAAATCGATATAGTGATCCATTAATCGATCAAAGGTTTCATCACCAAGATAGGCATGCAATTGCTCGTAGTCAGTTTCGATCGCTTCTTTCAGGCGCAACCTGTAACCATGCGCATACATATCTAGCCTACCCTGCGCAGATAGTTGCTGATCAGAAATAATATTGTTTGTAATAGACGAAGGTTTTTGCAATAAGTAATTTAGAAATTCATGCTGTAACTCTTTGAGATCAGACATTAAGCCACTCCACTCGCTTTAGCATGGCTTATTTTTAGTTCTGCCACACTTAAAGTCTTTGCAGCGATTTTTTCAGCGACCGCCAATTCTGCTCTCAATATATCAAATTCGGGGATATCATCATCACGTTCTATCATCGTGCTGACAGCACCAAATCGTTTTAGCGCCTGTTCGTACAAATCCCAAACTGGGTCGCAAACATCATGATCATGAGTATCAATAATCAGTTTGTCAGAATAACTATGTCCTGCTAGATGAAATTGCATAACACGATCACTGTCGATACCTTGAATATAATGCAACGGATCGAAACTGTGATTGTGTGCACTGACGAAAATATTATTGATATCAAGTAAAACCAGGCAATCTGCGCGGCGTGCAATTTCGTTCAGAAACTGCCACTCAGTCATTTCTGAATTATTATAAGTGACATAACTCGATAAATTTTCTATTAAAATTTGTCGGCCCAGAAAATCCTGCACTTGGCTAATGCGAGAAACAATGTGTTCTATTGTTTTTTCGTTATAAGGTAGGGGTAACAAATCGTGACTATTGGTATGATCAACGCTAGTCCAACACAAATGGTCCGATAACCAATGCGGTTCGACACGATGAATTAATTGCTTGAGACCATTCAGATAATCCATATCCAGAGGATCGGTACTGCCAATCGATAATGAGACGCCGTGCATGACCATGGGATATTCATCTCGAATCTTATCAAGAAAATCCAAAGGTTTACCGCCGGGAACCATGTAATTTTCGCTTAGAATCTCAAACCAATCTACATCTGGCTTGTTATCTAATACAAATTGGTAATGTTCGGTTCGCAAGCCTAGGCCGAAACCAAGAAAAGGACGCGTCATATTTAAACTATCCGCATTTAAATTTAATTCTATTTTTATTATAAAACGAACTCCGTAACTTTATCGAAAACTGCATAATTAAGTACCGGAGTTCGTGATTGCATTTAATGGTAAAACTAAGTCTCAAAAATAAACCTAGTTCTAACTACCATTATTTTGTTACTTTACCACCTACGTGATCACAGGAACTAGCCGACATTGATACGAAACCCTTGCCTTTACAGCTGGCTTTGCCCTTACATGCGTTTCCTGCAGTTTTACAATCATTTTTGCCTTTGCATTTATTGATGCCAGAACAATGCACATTTTCCATTTTTTTAGCATCCTTATGATCCTTTCCAGCCAAACTAATGCTAGAAACGCCCATTAAACCAGCAGCTACAAGCGCTAAAGCAGCGCCAGTTATTTTTTTAGTGTTATTCATTGTACGTATTACTCCTCATGTATAATTATACCGTAGCCTGTTCGTTAGCTATAAAAATCACCAACTTCGACAACAGTTTAACATCATTGTTTGTAAAGATTTGTAAAATTTCATTCAAAAATCAGTCTAACTAACTGATTACTTGCCGAAATTGACTATATTTATGACAGGGTCATAGACAATTGGTTCACTTAATTAAAGAGTTATTGCAGCGCGTATAAACTTAAAACAATCACTTGCCTAACTAATTATTCCCGTTCTCGACTAAAGTTGAGCAAATCTTAGAATTATATGATAGTTCAGTTTGCAATCTTATTTATAATTCATTTTTTTAGCAGCATCCCTAAAGCGTTTTAAGCGATCATGCGTACTGGGGTGAGAGTCAAGAAAGCTAGTTTTTTGTGTCTGCGATTTATTAACGGAATCTTTGTTTGTTTTTACCTTAGCTTTGAGAGCCATTTTGTCCTTTGCATAGCTTTCAAGTTTGGTCATCATTCTAACAAACGCCAATGGCGAGACTTTATTATTGAGCATAAAGTTTAATGAAAAAATATCAGCTTCAGTTTCAAACTGTCGCGAATAACTCATATGCGCAAGTATTACTGGAAATTCAGCAGCCAATGTTGAACTCGCACTAATATCACCTGTATATACCGCTACTAATAAAGCTAAGGCGCCACTTTGCAAGACCATACGCAATGAATGTCGATTAGCCACATGACCCAATTCGTGTGCTAGTACCGCATAGATTTCATCATCATCTCCTGCTAAAGCGATCAGCTCATCCGTTAATACGATAATGCCTGAGGGTAAGGCGAAAGCATTCGCGCCAATTCTTGGGCTCTTGCGAAAAACCAATC
>QIKQ01000093.1 GCA_003233075.1 Gammaproteobacteria bacterium | reverse complement strand
TTTGTTTAAATATATCTGAATTAATGCTAGCTGTATGTGGTAAATAAGTTTTACAAAGATCATTTTCATCTTCGTAAAATTTGGATGGAAACTGCAGCCGATATTGTTCGTTCTTAGTCTTAATTGAGTTTTTATGTTCTTTGACATAAAGAGGGTTAACTTGTAAAGACCCATCATTATTGACGACACTGTGTGGCCATTCATCAAACTCACCGTGATCGATTAATTTTTCTTTGTCATGCACCGCAACAAGTGATATTAGTTCTTCTTTTTCGATTTCTTTAATGTTATACCGGCCATTTAATGCTGGACCTTGTTTGTTTTTATATCGTATGAGCAAGGTATCGTCGGCAATAATTGTATGAGGCATATCTTTAAATAAGTTTGCATACTCACTCACAGACAGCGCAGTATTAGGCGTTTTTGTTTTTGTTTTTGAATGATGTATTGCTGCAAGAATGATACTACCTTTGTCGTCAATAACACGCTTCACTTCTGTAATACAGTTGTCTTTATTTTCAAAAAAATGAAAACTATTTACGCACATTGTGGAGCAGAATGTGTTGTCATAAAAAGGTAAGTCCGCATCACCTTCACAGCATATAAACTCTGCTTTCTGAGCTATCCAATGTTTTGCAACAAAAAGTAAATAAAAATTATTATCGATACCGATTACATTGTGTCTTTTGGTTAAACCTCGGGTGATATGGCCAAAACCACAGCCTAAATCTAATACCGGCTTAATTGAATTATCAATACTGGTTGCAAGTGCGAGTGCTGAAAGATGTCGTGGCTGACCAAAGCGGTAAGTAAAATAATCATATGCGTTCTGGCGTTTTTTACCAGATTCTAAAAAGTAAAATTTAAATAGTTGTGTCGCGGTTGTTGTTTTGTTGGTTTTATTGAAAAAGTTATGTGCTTGTTTTTCCCAATTTAATAATTTGAATTTATGTATTTTCCGTTTTATTTTATTAAAACCATAGCGATTAGGAAGCGCATTTACATATTTGTGATTTAATTCAGGATATTTTGGCAATTGAGTAAGGGCGGCGTTAAGGGCTTTTTGATAATCACCTTCACGAATAAACTGTATGGCTTTTTTTACTATATTAGTTTTTGTTTTTAAAATAGGAATACCAGCCACTAGCGGGTATTCAGTACAGCGACAGACTAACAAGCCATAGTGATTATTATTAGGGCATGTTTGTAAGTTCTTGATCTCAAAGCCATTTTTACAAACCGGACACAAAATTTTATCTAAAAATGATTTATTCACGTTAGTTTACTTACAATAATATAAACTGGATTAATCATTATACGCGAAATTGTGTTTTTTAATTGTTCTTACAACTACCTATCCTGAATTTATATGGCGCAATTTGGAGACGTTTTATTTCATATGAAAGTACTGTTTATACTTCTTCCATACGTACAGATTTAGAATTTTCATTTTGGAAGGGAGTTTGCACATGAGCTATGTGTCCGAGCGCAGCGATAAAGTACTATTGGGGTGCCGCTGTGGATCTACTAATTTTTTTAGAATTATAAGCTCAGACCCAAGCCTATGTTTGCACGATAATCCACATCCGCTTGCGTACCATTTGAATCATCTAGAACGGGAATGCCTATGGAGGCATGCATATTCCATTTGTCGGCAATGGTCAGACGCACACCCGGAGAGAGGTAAATCAAGTTACCACCACTGTGTGCTGCTGTATGATTGTTTGTCTCATTCTTATCGCGCAGTTCACCATTTAATTCAATGATTGCATCCCACGCTACGTGAATATGACTGGCATGATCGTGAGAATCATTATCTACTGGGCTTTCCGAGTCAAACCGATAAGACCAAGCGATGTTGTATTGGAGCAGGTTGCCGGTACGGCTCTGTTGTGTACCTTCTCGAGTATGAAGATAAAGAAAATTTGCATCAATGCTACCGGTGGCGATGCGTTTACTAAATGTCATTCCTATCATAGGATGCCAAGTGCCACTGCCAGGCTGAAACTCGGCTTCAAACAAACTGCCCTGATCCGTAACATCATCATCACCGGTGGGTAATTGTATGCCGAAAAGAACACCCAGTTGGCTGCTCGCTGTATTAGCAAAATCAAATCGATATTGGCCAAGTATGGAAGCATCACCGAGACCTTCGGCTTCGCTATGTTGGTGAACCTCTGGAGCACCGTGGTGCAATTCGCCTTTTCGAATGCCTTTACGGCTAACATAAGGGATGTTCAAACCAATCGTAAATGTATTGCTTACTCCATACGCCAAACTTAAAAAATGTGATGTAAGTGGATCCACGCTGTGGATATCTTCGCCATCAAGCGCGGCTTGTTCAAGCATCGCATCGGAAAGTGGTGAGACAGAAATCTTTTCCGTACGAAATCCGGCAGACCACTTACCCGCAGGCAAGGTCGCGGCGGGAATAGTAATCAGTGGGCCCGCTTGATTAGAGCCAAATGCAGCAGAGGGGTGATCGGCAAAAATCATAGATGAAGACGTGACTAGAAGAAAGCCGGAGAAAAGCGCTACGTGATTTATTTGAGCCATTTTTATTTATCTTAATTTTTATTTTAGATTGTTTATTGAGATAAAAGCTTACAAGAGTGGAAGTAATAGGGGAATGTGACAAATTGTCGCAGCAGGCGAAAGTATTCAGAGTTCTGTGTTTTATTTTATTTTTTTACTGGTTTTTTTTGTAATTTACGTTGCAATGTTCGGCGATGCATATTTAAGCGGCGTGCAGCCTCTGAAATGTTACCACTAGATTCTGATAGTACTTTCTGTATATGTTCCCATTCTAAACGATGCACAGACATGGGCGTTTCTGCAACAGAGGTGTTTTCATCCCCTTGAGACTTCTGTAATGCGGCAACAACATCGTCAGCATCGACAGGCTTGGCCAGATAATGGACAGCACCCAGCTTTATGGCTTCAACCGCTGTGTTAATACTGGCATAACCGGTTAATACAACGATATCAATTGCTTTGTTTGTTTTAGCAAGCTGTTTGACTAAAGCGAGCCCCGAAGGACCTGGCATACGCAAATCTACGACCGCATAACGAGGGACAACTTTTTCCGCTAAATTAATACCATCGTTAACATTGTGAGCAGTGTGTACGAGATACCCTCTCTTACTCAAGGCTTTTGATAAGACATGGCAAAAAACTTCATCGTCGTCTACCAGCAACAATACCGGCAGATTGCTATCGAGTTTAGCGTTCACATTTAATACCTGACAAAGGAATAGTCATGCGAACGCAGGCTCCCCCTTGCTCTAAGTTAAATAATCGTAACTCTCCATTCAATCGTTTAATAACCGAATCCGCAATAAACAAACCCATGCCCAAGCCTTGTTCGCCTTTGGTTGTTTGTATTTTATAGCCTAGGTTTCCAGTTAATTCTTTTGAAAAACCGCTCCCGGAATCAAGTACATCAATGCGCATTTGTACATCATCCCAGCTAACATTGATCATCACCTCTTCAAGTGAAGCATCGGCCGCATTATTTAATATGTTAAGTAACGCTTGAGAGAAAGTCTGGTCAACGATGATTTTTGGCGGTTGTTCAGATCTTTGAATATTTTCTTTGAACTTTACGCCAGGACGCATTGAAGCCCAGTCGGATAATACATCAAGAATAAAAGCATCAATAGTCTGGGCGTCGCCTGATTCTGCTTTAAGCTGCCCCGCACTGGACGAAAGGGTGCTCAGTGCTTCTTTACAGCGAGCGACTTGCTGGCGAATAAGCGTGATGCTTGCGTTGAGTTCGCTGTCATTTTTATATTCTCTCTGCATTTCTTTTATCACTATGGCAATTGTACTTAATGGCGTGCCTAATTCGTGAGCGGTTCCAGCAGCCAAGGTACCTAGCGCGACTAAACGCTCGTCTCGCAAGGTCTGTTCGCGAGCCTGTGCCAGAGCATTCTCACGCTCTCTTAAGGCATTTCTCATGCGCACCACAAAAAAAGCAATAATAACAGCACTAAATACAAAGCCCATCCACATACCGCTTACATGCATATTGAAGGCATGATTTTCCCCGCTGGAATCATAGTGTAATGGGAGGTGCGTAAACATAAGCAAGGTATAGCAAGCAATCGTGACAAGCGCTACGCCCCAGGCAAACCGTTCATGCAGGACTGCGGCTGCAATAATTAAAGGTAGCAACAAAAGAAAAACAAAGGGATTGGTCGACCCCCCAGTTAAATACAATAACAAACCCAAACTAAACACATCAATCAATATTTGAACAAAAAACCCGGCTTCAGACGTTTCTCGCCCGATGACCACACTACGCCACACCCAAAAATTAGAGAGCGTCGTAATGACGGCAGGAACAAGC
>QIKQ01000042.1 GCA_003233075.1 Gammaproteobacteria bacterium | reverse complement strand
TCTAAACCCAGGTCTAAACCCAGATCGAGACATAGATTATGATGTAGTCATTATAGGCGGTGGTTTAGTTGGGGCAAGTTTCGCCTGTGCGATGTCTCAAGCTGGATTTAAAATTGCCGTCGTTGAACAACACTCTCCTCAATTAGATTCTCACCCAAGTTATGATGATAGAACAGTAGCGCTCGCCTATGGATCTCGACTGATATTTGAAAACATGGGTCTTTGGTCAGATATTTCAAACTATGTCACTGCAATTCATAATATTCATATTTCCGATCGTGGCCAATTTGGTGTTACGCGTTTGTCGGCGAAAGACCAATCTGTGCCGGCCCTAGGATATGTTATCGCTAATCGCGATTTAGGTCGAAGTTTATATGAACACTTGGCTGGGCAAAAAAATATTAGCCTCTTGTGTCCGGCCAGTATTAAAACTTATGAAATAAAAGAAAACACTGTGCAAATCGAAATAGCGCGCGCCCAGAATAAGAATAATTCTGAAATAATGAATACCTCACTTTTAATCGCTGCCGACGGCATTCAGTCTAAAGTGAGAGAATTGGCTAATATTAAAATCGCAACGAAGGCTTATAATCAATCGGCGATTATTTGTAATATTTCTACCGATCAAGCACATCATAATCTTGCTTACGAACGATTTACCCAATCTGGACCGATTGCATTCTTACCCTTCTCGGAAAGCGCCAATAAAGAAGGGGCAGGGCAGAATGACAATCGTTACTCTGTTGTTTGGACTTTGGCCGATGACGAAGTTGATGCGATCGCTGAACTAAATGATCAGGATTTTCTGAGTCGCTTACAGGGTTTATTTGGATTTCGACAGGGCCGTCTACTGAATGTCGGTAAACGTAATTTATATCCACTAAGTTTAATGTACGCAAACGAAAGCGTGAGTGATCGAATTGCGCTAATTGGTAATGCGAGTCATACTTTGCATCCGGTTGCGGGCCAGGGTTTTAACTTAGGTTTGCGCGATGCCGCAGTGTTAGCTGAAATTTTAATAAAGGCCAAAGCACAGCAATCAGAACAAGCACACGACATAGGTAACTCTGACCTATTGATGCAGTATCAACAAGTTAGACAAAGCGATCACAATAAAGTAATCAAATTAACAGATGGCCTTGTACGTTTGTTTACCTATCAGTTTTTCATTACTCGTCATTTGCGTGGTATAGGATTAACGCTTACGGATAAATTGCCAGCCTTAAAAGCACTCTTGGCGCGGCAAACTATGGGCATTGAAAATCGATTGCCCCGGTTTAAACTGTAGCGATAAATTCTTTATATTTTGTAGCCAGCAGGAAGCGGGTGCAGTGCAGGGTGGATTAAACGTCACGCATAAATTTCAAAATATTATTATATAATAGGCTACTAGTAGACTTAATTACCTTCCGCAGGTAGTATCCTAATAATATATGAATAAGCAAGAACAAATTGATTTCGATATCGTTATTGTAGGTGGTCACTTGGTTGGGCTACTCTTAGCCTGTGCGCTTGGCAATTCTAGCTATCGAGTAGCAGTAATTGATAAAAGTGATAAAAAGTCTAAGCGTAAAATCTCAAAAGACTTTGATTTGCGCGTATTTGCATTAAACATTGCTAGCCAGAGAATTTTTGATCGCCTTAATCTCTGGCCCAGTATTAGTGACGCTAGAGCCTTTCCTTATTATTCGATGAATGTTTGGGATGAATCTAGTGCAGGTCATTTGATTTTTGATTGCAATGAAATTGCGGCAACGGAGCTTGGTCATATTGTCGAAGAGCAAGTGATATTAAAAGCGCTAGAAGAACAGGTCCAACAATTTCGTAATATAACCCTATATAACAATTCTAGTTTAATATCTCTCGTATCTAGTTCAGACAGTGTCAGTCTCAAGCTGGATGGTCAAACAGAAATTAGTACTCGATTGTTGGTGGCAGCCGATGGTCAGTTTTCTACCGTTCGAGGTTTACTTGGTATTGAAACACTAAAAGGCAGTTATTCGCAAAAGGCGATAGTGGCAACGATTGAAACAGAATTTCCCCATCAGCATACTGCTTGGCAACGGTTTCTAAAAACAGGACCTCTTGCCTTTTTGCCATTAAATGAAAATCACTGTTCCATTGTTTGGTCGCTTGATACTGAAGTGGCAGAACGATATTTAGACTTAGATGTAAAAGAATTTGAAAGCAAATTAAGCGAGGCATTCGAAAATAAGCTGGGCAAGATTAAGCTACGCAGTGATAGGCGTTTTTTCCCTCTTAATTATTTGCATGCTAAAAATTATTGTTTGTCGCGATCCGTTTTAATTGGTGATGCGGCACATACTGTTCATCCACTAGCCGGACAAGGCGTTAATCTAGGTTTTATGGATGCGGCGGTATTAGCAGAAGAACTTAGTTTCATAGCAGAAAAAAATAAAGACCCTGGCTTATTGCCGCATCTACGACGTTATGAACGTCGACGCAAGGCGGATAATTTGTTGATGCTGGGAGCGGTTAGTGGTTTGAAAAACTTATTTGGCAATAATAAAACGATCTTAGCAAAGATTCGTGGTTTAGGAATGAATTTATTTAATGTGAGTGGTGGGGTTAAACGAATAGCCGTAAAACAAGCTGCTGGTATTAGCGGTGAATTACCCGAGATTGCAAAACTAACACCTAGTATTACACGTCGGTCTTGAATTTAGGAATCGACTGGTATATGCAAAAATGAACGAAAATACTTGGTCTAATAATGCAAGTAAAGGCCTATTAAATTAAATATATTGAGAGAGTCTAATGAGCCTTTTTAATGTCCTAGCTGTTCTGATTACCTTATCGGCGGTTTTAAGCTTTATAAACTATCGCACCATAAAGTTACCGACCACTATAGGGATAATGTTTATCGCCTTAGTCTTGTCTATCATTTTGATTTTAATCGACCAATTTGTGTATTCAATCCGAGCAGAAATTAAGACTTTTTTATATTCGATCGATTTCAATAAGGCACTGATGCAAGGCATGTTGAGTTACTTGTTGTTTGCCGGAGCATTACATGTCAATTTAAACGATCTCTATAATCAAAAACGTATTATAGCCTTGTTAGCAACATTCGGCGTCATCATGTCAACTTTTATTGTTGCAGGCTTAACTTGGTTGTTAACTCAGGCTTTAGGGTTCAATCTTGCCTTTATTTATTGCTTGTTGTTTGGTGCGCTAATTTCCCCAACTGACCCCATTGCCGTAATAGGCATTATGAAAAATGTTGGTGCGCCTAAAGATTTGGAAACGAAAGTAGCGGGCGAATCGCTGTTTAATGATGGCGTTGGAGTCGTTGTATTTTTAGTGATACTGAGTATTGCAACCAAGGGTGAAAATACCGGGGCAGGTGATATCGCAGTCTTTTTTATTCAAGAAGCTTTGGGTGGAGCATTATTTGGTTTTATTATTGGTATGATTGCCTATTGGATGTTAAAACGTGTTGATAATTACTCGGTCGAGGTGTTAATTACCTTAGCATTGGTTTCCGGCGGTTATGCTTTAGCGTTAGCTCTGCATTTATCTGGTCCAATCGCAGTTGTTATTGCTGGCCTTATTATTGGAAATCACGGCCGAAAAAATGCGATGACGGATACTACCCGGCAACATCTTGATACTTTTTGGGAATTGATAGATGAAATATTAAACGCAGTTTTATTCGTCATGATCGGTTTCGAAATTCTAGTTTTAAGTTTAAATAGTCAGTATATCTTAGCCAGTGCTCTCGCCATACCGATGGTATTACTCGCTCGTTTCATTTCTGTTGGTGCGCCAGTGTATATGTTAAAACCATTTCGAACTTTTTCGCCGAAAACAATTCAAGTATTAACTTGGGGTGGTTTACGTGGCGGCATCTCGGTAGCGCTCGCTTTGTCGATTACCACGGCAGTCGAAAAAGATGTTAGAGATTTAATTTTATCAATGACTTACGCGGTTGTTGTATTCTCGATTTTGATTCAAGGGTTAACCATAGGGCGACTGATTAAGTCTATAAAGTAGTGTTTAGTGTGGCTGTGGGCCATAGTAGCTCGGCTGCCTATTCCTTGCGGATCTTTGTTGTTAGTTTTTGTTTGCTGCGCAAACAAAAAATGGTGTGGTGTTATACTTTTAATCTCGTTTCTTGAGAACGTAGAGTCATTGATCCGACTCACTCGAAGCCCTCTTCCTCCTAAAGCAAGTTTGCTCAGTGGGTTCGCGCAAAAGGCCATCCATGGCCTTGCACGAACGCTTGCCGTCCAGGCAAGCTGTCCACTTGCGCTAACCCGCATTTCTCACAGCCCGTCTACTGCGACGGACCAATTGCATACTATGACTCGTTTTCACTCGGTCCAAGCGCTCGACATAGTGTCGAC
>QIKQ01000379.1 GCA_003233075.1 Gammaproteobacteria bacterium | reverse complement strand
TAGCTTCATAGCTTCATAGCTTCATAGCTTCATAGCTTCATAGCTTCATAGCTTCATAGCTTCATAGCTTCATAGCTTCATAGCTTCATAGACGAGAATTAATCTCCCATCAAGACAGCATAGTCATAACTTTACAATAGAATAAACACAGTAAGTGAATTCAACTCAAACATGCCTTGTTCGCCTTATCGGTCATTGATCGAAATATGTCGACAAAAGTAAAAATGGCGACCACGTTCTTCTTTGGATTTATTCGTAGCAATATCGAATCGACGTGAATTTCGTACGTGCGCTATTTCCGGCATAAGAACTCGCCTAGGCGCTTTCCAATGGAAAAACACCTGAATAGGACGTTCATTTGATGGCAAAGGGCCAGCTAATACTAATTTGTCAACAACAAAGTGTGCGGACATATGCGGAATCAAATTTCCATTTCCCGGACCCAATGTTGAATTTCGAGTAGGCGGAAGAGTCGGGACAGAATAATTTCCAATCAATACGCCTTGCGCATTATAAACTCTGATCCTATTAATTTTTATAGTTGTATTGTTATTTAAATTTCTTAAGATATAAGAAGTAGAATGTCGTTCAGTGCCACTCAAGCGATTAAAGAAACTACCTCCACAAGACACTATTCCTGACTTAGCAGTTTCGTTTTGCTCAGTAGGACTACTGTTTGCTGCCATAGAAAAAATCAGCGAAGCAGATACAAATATAGAATTTACTAGTTTAAGTTTCATGATTGTTCCCCTAAAATTAAGAGCGAAATTAAAAATACAATATTTCCTTTTTGCTTAATAAAATTCGAATACGTTTTATATTCAAACAAAAGTATAACCCTAATAAAAATAAAACGTAAAATTTATTCTCTCTAATCTTAAGACTAACTTAACAACTAATTCTATTGACTAATAACAAACTAAAGTTTATTTAGCTTGCATAATAAATATTTTATTGCGCTATTCATTCGTGGTTGCACGCTTACCGACTTCTCCAAACCTAGTAGTCATTAATTTAATAATGCTCGCGAACCAGCATAGTGGCTCGCTGGAAAACCCTGGGTACTTTTGATTTCTTTATTCCCAAAGGTTCTCAAATTGGCTATCCACGATAGAAAAAAGTGAATGCCTCTAAAATTCGTTCCTAAAAGTTCCGGCCGGAAAAAAGCGAGCGCCCCTAATAATACTGTGCATAAAATTCCAATAGTGTATCAGACGAAGAATATTCTAATACTACTAAATCTAACAGCACGGCTTTCTGGAGATAGAGTGTTTTTAATTTCTATTAGCCTAAGCCGAACTGTCAATAAAATTTTTTACAGTCATTAAATAATGCAAATATCACCGCACTCCCATTAACTTTTATCAAATTGACTGATAAACATAAATAGTGGGCTATATCGAGTTTGCTTTAGAATGAGAAATGAAACTAAGAAGTTATCGTCTATGCGAAGCGACTCTAGTCGCTGAAGCAATCCGCCTTAGCGTCCTGAGCAACCAAAAGTTGCGCGGTCGCTCTCGGCCATGGCCCAGGCCAGCCTCTCGACCGTTCCGGTCTCACCTTCTCGTGGCCTCCGCGACATAAGCCCGTCCATGGGCAAAAAGTGATCTCCTAAATTCAATCTCGTAATCATTGCCTCTTAATTGCATCCCAAGCTAAATAGTTGAATTATGAGGATCCCACGCATCCTTTGGATGCTCTGGACACTAAGGTGGATTGCTTCAGAACCCCTGTAAAACAGAGTTCTTCGCAATGACGGGTAGTAGCGGCATGCGATGTAATTGACTGATTCACCGAGTGACGTATGATGAATAGCTTGGATTAAATAACTTTGTAATGTAAGCGGGACAGCAGTGAAAAAGTTTATACTTTGAGGGATAGGCGGCGCCTTTTTGAATTGTGATAATATCCAAAAATATTATTTTCGTTCATGATTTTTTTGTGTTGCATTAGTATAACGTTTTACGATTATGGGAGTTTGCAAAATTAGAATCAATATCTATAAACGACTTGCTTCATTTTTTATCCAATTGCTAGATAGCAACGATGAAAGAAAGCGCAAATGATAATTTATTTTCTATTTAGGTAAATAGTACACTGGATACTGGAAGGCGAAAGTACAAAGAATTATTAGGTGTAATTTCTAATGATGACTGATGAAGGAGTTAGACACCTTTCCCGATATTTATTTTTTACTCGGATTAGAAATTTAGCAAACCAATTACCTCAATTTCGCCATTATCTTCAACTCTTGCAACTATCATTTGCGTTACCGATATTAGCTCAAAGCTTAGTGCCTCTATATTTGGCCTATGACTTATAAAAAATATTGGTCGATTACCCCTATTCTTAACTAAAAGTTTTTTCGCTGTATTAACAAACGATTGGTATTGCTGATTACTCGCGCTTGCGATTTCTCGAAGTTTTGGATTAGTAGTGAATTTGTTACCAAATACTAGTTTTGCAGTTTCAATCGTACGGCACATCGGGGAACTTATCACTACTGGATCTATCTTTTTATTTTTTATTATTTCACCAATTTTTTTTGCGTATTCTTTTCCTTTATTACTGAGAATTCTTTCATTTTTACAATTCCCCGATTTATCCCAGTGCAGAGGGTCTCCGCTATCAATCTTTGGATGCGCGTGGCGCATGAGTACAACAAGGTTTTTCTGGGTTTGTAATTTTTTCCACAACTTTTCATTCGCGAACAAAATATTAAATGATGTTACCATTAAACTGAGTAAAAATACTCCTACCATTCGTAAAGTAAAATTCATAACAACCTTCTTTGCTTGTAAAATTAATGACTTATTCTATGAACTATATACTATGATAAGTCTATTAAAAAGTTAAAAAGCTTGTGCTTTGATGGATGTGGGCGGCACATTGTGTTGTGAAAATACAATATTATAATGGCTCATGGTCTTATCCTTTTTGTTTTTCAATGACTTATCGGAATTTCATTGCAACAAGACAAGAGTAGTCAGGCCTATTTATCTTTTATCAGGACGGCAGTGATTCATGGTATGATCCTTGGGATTTATCATTAGCAGCTTTTCCCTGATAATATTTTCTATACACTTCCAAAAACATAGGACTACTATGGCTGTTAAAAAAAATAAGTCTAAACGATCCAACAAGAAGCGATCCAGCAAAAAACAGACTGCGCCTTCTTTTCAAGGCTGGCACACTAGTGACCAAGACGAAATCAATCGCCGCCGTCACCGAGGCGCTGTTGAATCTAGCCGCATCAAAATAATGCGTGGATCAGATCAAGGTTCAGATCGAAACTCAAATCAATTTTACTCGAACTACCAGGTTAACTCTGGCAGCAGTAAAAGTTATGAGGTAGAAATTCGCTCACTTGATAATCCAATCAATACTTGCAGTTGTCCCGATCATGCAGTTAATCGCCTAGGCACATGTAAACACATTGAAGCGATACTACATAAGCTCGCAAAGGGAAAAAAACGGCTTTTCCTCACGGCTACAACGGAAGGCAGTCCACTGGTTGAAATTTTTATTGATCAGCGTGAGGAGAAAATAAAAATACTCTGGCCACAACGGAGTCGCCCAGAGAATAAGGTTCATCAACTCTTAGACACCTTTTTTTCGGCCAATGGCACTTTGCTCGATGACCCTGCTGCCGAATTGAAGATGCTGTGTTGTAAAGTCGCTGATGCACCAAAGGCATTAACATCGAAAATTAGAATCTCACAACAGATCGCACCCTGGCTTGAACGTACTACGCAATTAGAAAAACGTAACCAAGCACGTCGTGTTTTCGACATGGATGTCGCCCTTGGAAAACGCAGCCTGGATGCACTCAAAGTCCCACTCTATCCTTACCAGCAAGAAGGCATGCGCCACCTCGCGTTCACCGAACGGGCCTTATTGGCGGATGAGATGGGCCTGGGCAAAACGATACAAGCTATTGCCGCATGCGAATTATTGCGCAGGTTACGTGGCGTTCAACGTGTATTAGTGATAAGCCCAGCTTCCCTAAAGGCGGAATGGCAGGAACAGATCGAAAAGTTCTCTGACCTCAGCTCATTAATTATTCAAGGCCCGCGCGCTGCACGCCTAAAACAATATCGCCAGGACAAATTCTTTTTCCTCTGTAACTATGAACAGATACGGTTTGATGCTGATGAAATCCAAACAATGCTAGCACCTGACATTATCATTCTTGATGAGGCGCAACGTATTAAAAACTGGCAGACCAAAACTGCCAATGCGGTTAAGCAACTCAAAAGCCGCTACGCCTTTGTGCTCACTGGCACACCGTTGGAAAATCGCATCGACGAGATCTATTCAATCGTCCAGTTTCTCGATCCACATCTATTCGGTCCCTTGTTTCGTTTCAATCGTGATTTCTACACGCTAGACGAAAACGGCCATCCCACAGGTTATAAAAATCTCGACCAGCTGCATCACCGCTTGCGACCAATCATGTTACGTCGGCGTAAAGAAGAAGTCGAAGGTGATTTACCGGCGCGAACTGATAAAAACTACTTCGTCTCGATGACGAAAGAACAAGAGATTCGCTACGACGAATATAATACCCGTGTCGCTCGTCTGATGGCGGCGGCACAACGTCGCCCACTACGCAAGGAGGAATGGGAAAAGCTGCAAATATCACTAGCTTGTATGCGAATGCTTTGCGATACACCTTATATTCTCGACCAAGAATGCAATGACTCACCGAAACTTGACGAATTGGAAAATATTATTGACGATTTTCTGATCGAAGATGAGCATAAAATTATTATCTTCTCCGAATGGACGCGAATGCTCGATCTGGTTTGTGCACTAGCGGACAAGAAGGGAATTGGCTACGCTTTGCACACTGGCCAAGTATCACAAATCAAACGACGGCAAGAAATTCGCCGCTTTAAAGATGATCCCGACTGCTGTCTGTTTCTCTCTAGTGATTCAGGCAGCACTGGCCTTAATTTACAAAATGCGGATGTGGTGATTAATCTCGATTTACCATGGAATCCAGCTAAACTAGAGCAGCGCATTGCCCGTGCTTGGCGTAAACATCAAACCCGTTCGGTGCAAGTTATCAACCTAGTGTGCGAAAACTCGATCGAACATCGTATGCTACACCTACTCGATCAAAAACATAACCTGGCACAAGAAGTGATAGATGGCGCCGGTAAAATAAAATCTATGAAAATGCCATCAGGCCGAAACGCTTTCATGGAACACATGGAAAAATTAATGGGAGAGCAGCTCCCGCAACAATCAGCACTGCCTCAATCAAAACCAGCAGCAACAAAAATCGAAATTAATCCTTTGCAGCAATTACATGAAGAGAGCGTGTCTCTGTGTGGTGAACGACTAGATTTATTGCAAGTGCACCATCAAGCTTCCAGCAAAGATCAAACACAAACAATTGTTGCTGTGGTCGATCATTATGATGAATCACTTTGCAACGCTCTGGAAAAAAGTGTGGCCAACATCTTGCCTGGGCAATCGTTACAAGTACTGGACCGAGCAAGCTATAATACCATCCAGCAACTGATTGAGAGTGGCGTACTCAGCCTGAACCAGAATATGCAAACCTTGTATCAGTCATCTACTATCGATAAACCTAAACAACAAATACAAAAACAGTATCTTCATCAGGCACGCCAACAACTAAAACAAGCTGAACGCAAACACAGTATGGCGCAAGTGCTGGCGGATGGCAGTTTTGTCATCGAGGCTCTGCCTGTGTTGAGCGAGGCAGTAGAAGGCGGCCTGGAATCATTGGCTCTACTCGATGCCCATGAAGCCTCACCACTGAGCACACTGAGCATCAACTTCATCGAATCTCATCTGGTCGGTACTGCCAAAGCACCCGCAAACACGACGAACCTTGTAACAACTCTGCGTGAAGCCAATAAAAAAATCAGTGAAAAAGAGGCCATTTCATTACTAGAGTCTGGTGCTGTATTGATGCAGCACGTAACCGAAACACTTAACAAAGCGGCGTTTCAGTAAATAAAGTAAATGAAATCGATAATGAAAACAAAATTCGAAAAATTGGTCATCGATGAATCCATCTCTCCAACTCAACTCAACGCCTGCTTAAAATGGTTAGAAGATCAGGACATAATTTACCAACAAATTTACCGTATCGCTCTTCATCACCCAGGCATACCAGACAGCCTAATTTTTAAGACAGTGTTAAATGAGCAGGACGCTCTGCTCACAAGCGACCGGCCTTTCCATAATCGACTCTTAGCGGAAGATCGCACCTCCTTTTATATTGATGAAACATTGGCAATAAGCCGGCTAATGCTACAAGGCATCCGTGCCGCATTTCTACCTTTGCCGCGAGGCGACGAAGAAAAACAGGCAAAAGCAAGTATTTTGCACAAGTTAGTTATGCCCGACTCAGACAAAGCTCTAAAAAGATTGCGCACCAAACGACGTCGCATCCGCAATCATTTTGGCGGATATGATCAATTGAATCAGTTAGGTTTGACAGTCGCAACGCAACAAGAATTGCTTGGTATCCATTTACACGTGGCTGGAAGCTCCGCCAAGGGAATCATGGCGAGTGAAAGATACATTCTGGAATCTAATTGCGAAATCGGTAAAGCGGCTCT
>QIKQ01000069.1 GCA_003233075.1 Gammaproteobacteria bacterium | reverse complement strand
AAATTAGCTAATATCGGCTAACTGCTTATTTAAGTATCGTTTTTCCGGTTCCTGGCGTACCAATTCAATCGCCCGCTGATAGGCATTAATCGCCTTATCGAATAATCTCAGTTTTTTATAAAAATCTGCTTGGACTGCGTAAATTGTATGGTAGGAACTCAGTTTCTTGTCTTCAAGCAGGCCCTCTAGCAGAGCAAGACCCACCTCTGGACCTTCTAACATGCCAACCGCAATAGCCCGGTTTAATTCGACCACTGGAGAAGGATTAATTGATAATAACATATCGTAATAATCAATAATTAACTGCCATTGAGTATTTTGCACAGAATCCGCGAGTGCATGAACCGACGCGATCGCGGCCTGAAGCGTATAAGAACCAAGTCTACCTGACATCACCGCTGTTTCAATTAACAACACGCCTTCTCGAATTAACGCTTGATCCCATAAACTACGATCTTGCTCGTCAAGTGGAATGATATCGCCGACATTAGTCACGCGTGCCTGCCGCCTTGACTCCTGCAATAACATTAATGCAAGCAAGCCTATGCTTTCCGGTGTGGCGACGAGTTCCATCAACTGCCGACTCAAAAAAATAGCTTCCTCTGTCAGCTCTCGGCGAATATGACTTTCACCTGAACTCGCCGCATAACCTTCATTAAACACTAAATAAATAACCGCTAAGGCTGCGTTCACACGCTCAACCAGCTCCACCTTGGACGGGATATCGTAGGGAATATTTTTCTCTTTTATGAGTGCTTTAGCTCGGCTAATTCTTTTTTTAATGGTTTCTACTGGCAAAAGAAAAGCCTTAGCAATTTCTGCTGTGCTCATCCCGCAGACATCTCGTAGCGCAAGCGCGATTCTGGAATCCATTGGCAACAAAGGATTACAACAAAAAAAGATCAAGCGTAGTTGATCGTCTTCTATTAGATGTTTTTCGTAATTGACATAATCGCTACTATTTTCGTTAAACTCCTCTTCATCAAGATACATTTTTTCAACAAGAAGTTCCTTGCCACGACCGACTCTTCTTATCATATCAATCGCTTTGAACTTGCCAGTCGAAACTAACCAGGAATAAGGATTCTTTGGTAAACCATCAATCGGCCACTTCTGCATCGCTACAGAAAACGCATCTTGTAAAGCTTCTTCAGCCAGATCCAGGTCACCCAGAATGCGTATGAGACTAGCGAGTACACGCCCCGACTCCGCTTTATAAATCTTTCCAATTTTTAATTGTATGGGATCTAGCATAGATTAGAAATAATACAAAATATCGTTCAAAAAGTATATCCTTAATCACGGCTGTCCCGCTAACTTTAGTCTTATTTCACGAAACACAGACATCTGAAGATATAACAGAAGAATGAGTGAGGGAGACATAAAACTAGAAAATGATCGTCTTTGCGAAGCGGCGTATCCGACTGAAGTGAGTCGCATAGGCCATGGAGAAGATGAGACCGGAACAGTCGGAATTTATCGGCCATCACCCTCTTTCGCAATTACGAATCAGCGCACTTCTTTTCTTTCGCGATTTGTATCTTTGCCGCGAATCGGACGCTAACAATAATTTTAATCTATTTTACCACTTTTGTTCTAACATTTTTTTATTTAGCTCTAGATACTTTTGACTTTATTCCACCGGGTATTGCTTTAACTGGTTTTAGCTTAGTATTAGTACTAGGTACTTTTTTCAAAAGCATGTTAGTGGCAGTAGGAATTTCAGGCACAGGACAACCAGTACAAATTCCAGTAGGGCCTGTCATCTCACAGGTACAGCCTTTATTACAAGTAACATTCCCGCACGTGCAATCAACGCCAGTTTTACACTTCTGATCATCTTTAAGCTTTGCACCAAAAGACGAATCTGATGCGCCAAAGACCTAAAAACTAAATATGAGTATCTGAATAAATCCAATTGATAAATAGTAACTTTTGTTTGAAAATAGTTTAATGTTCATTTTCTAATACTCCTGTCTATTTTCATAATTGTTTCTTAGCAACTAGTATTAGTAATTTTCTAGATCTCTAATGTGCCATCAGATCCGATGACAAGATTATTCATTTCGTGATGTCAAATGCAAATATAATTATGCAGAGAGTTGAGACTAAACTTCAACTAGCCAAATGGCTATGCATACTAAACTAGGAGGTTTAGTACTCGCGCATAGACCTGACTCTTACCTGCTATATAACTACTTGCAAGAAACACATCAGAGGCGCAGGCCAGCGGATCTTTTTTCTTTGGCTTGGCGTACAAGGCTGAGCTAGTGACAAAGATACAAGTAGTAAATTCAATAATAATATTAGTTTTTATTGAATCATCTCCCAGATTCAAATCATTGATTAAAATTAATATTTCAAGCCAATACAAACGCGTTAATAATCTTAGTCTTCTGCCTCATCTTTCACAAAGGGTAGCTCAAGGAGTGCCACAGACTGCACTGCATTGCCTGCTATTCCTTTTATTGAGCCATACATATCGGATGTATTCGACAAGACTTTATCAATTTGTTTTTCACGCTTCTTCCATATACTGCGCATGGATCGCTGCTCTGACTCTAAATCCGCTTTCATTTGCGTAAAACCCTCTACAATCGCTTCAATTTGCAGTCTAAATTCATTGCTTGTCAGGAAATCGTACAGCGACCCCATTTTATCACCTTTATTATCCTGAGCGATCAACGCGGAACTCAACTTAATAATGGAGTCACGCAACACACCACAAAGACTTTTAAATTCATCAAACGAACAAATCCATATGCCCTCTTTCAAGCCTAGACGTTCCATATCGGTAGGCATAACGTCGGTAACGAGTACACCAATATCCGCATTTTTTTCGCGAATATCCGCTTTAAACTTTTCAATCCATGTGCTATTAAATACCTTAGTGCGTTTGCTTTCATAATAGATTGTGCCGCATTTTTGATGATTGCGCGTATTGACTATCTGCATGCAATCGGCTCCACGTTCACCCTTTTTAATTTCTTCAATAAGATCAAGAGGGAACTTTTCACTCAACCATTCTTCAATCGCCAATTCCTGTACTTCACCTTGAGTTTGCATTGAGCCCTGCTCTTGCTTGCGCTGCATTTCTGCCGTGAGCTTCTTTTGGTCCGCTAATTGTTTTTTAAGCTCTTTTAACTTTAATTCGCTTTTACTACTTTCTTCTTTTTGAATCTTTTGTTTTTCCTCAAGGAGTTTTTCGTTTAATTCTTTTTCCGCCGCCGCTTTTAATTGGTCTTCCAATTCATTTTTTTCACGCTTTAATTTTTCCAACTCAGCCGATGTTTTATTAAGCTTCTTAAGTTTCGCTGATTTTGTATTTAGCTCGCCACGTAACAATTTTAAAGCTTCGGACTGCTCCTCCTCCAAATCCTCGGTCAGTTTTTTCTTTAAGGCGACTTCTTTTTCTTTAAGCTCATCTTTTACTTGTTTAGCGACCTCATCCGCCTGCTTGGTTTTTTTTAGTTTTATTTCCTGTTTTTCTTTGTCAAGTGCAGCAACTTGTGTTTTAATTTTTTCTTTTTCCCTATTGAGTTCGTTTTTATATTGTTCTTTGAGCTGCTCATCAACTTGATGGTACAAGATATCATTCACATCAATATCAACCCCACACTCGGGACACTTTATGATATTTTTCTCTCGATTCTTAATTCTCTCTGAACTCATTATTTCTCCAAAAAACAGCGCGTAATGATAAGTAATTGCATGCGGATACTAGAAATTGGTTAGCACTTATTTTTCCGAGCATAGCGTTAGCCAAAGAAGCTATTTTACTTGAAACTATCATCAAAAAACCTCGCATTTATGAAAATTTAGTTCTTCAGGCTTAGTGTTTAAACGATAAACATGTGCTAATTGATAGTCTTCATATGTTTGTGATTTATTCTTGTAGTATTGTGGTTTTGCACACAATGTACAAACTCGATTCACCTGCGAAAGCAAAACAGATTGGTGAGCTTCACTATATTTAATTCTGTCATTAGCCACAGTAACATATCCTTAGATATATAACGTGAAATTGCGCCTCATAGCTCCAAGACTACTAATTGTTATTTAAGAGTCAGATGGTCATACCTGATGTCTTACACTCTACGTCCGATTTGTGTCGTACTCAGTCAGTAACTATATTTGGCAGACGTACTATTTAACCATTAAAACTGAGATCGCACGAGAGTTCAATGCTCAATTATTTCTAGTGATAGTCGTTGGGGTTAATTTACCCCTTACTAGATTAGATCTAATTAATTAGTGCGGGTTAAGTAAGTTGCAATCCTATTCGATTAGATTAAAACTCTTTTGTTTAGCTCTATGTTTGGTACTTGCATTTGGGAGATTGCTTCAGTTGCTAACGCTACTTCGCAACGACCGGGTATTTTTTGAATTTCTC
>QIKQ01000340.1 GCA_003233075.1 Gammaproteobacteria bacterium | reverse complement strand
GCTCTTTAAATCTTGCCCATCAATTCGTGTCGAGAATTTAGCAACTGAATTCAGAACAAGTAACCCGGAAAGAAAACCAGATTCTGGAGACGCAATCGATTTATTGCATTTAGTTCCTGCTCTAGCGTATTGCAATATCTTTGTAACAAATGATGGTTATACTTATGAAACTGCAAAATATGTTCAAAATAATACACAATGCAATGGAAAATGCGTCAAAAGCATGAGCGAAGCATTGAAAACTTTAAAAGAGTCTGCCGCCAACTAACCTCTTCTCTAAATTATCCTCTATTCCCAATAAAACCATTAGTCCTTTAAAGCATATGTTGGCCTTAACTAAATATAAACCAAAGTTTGGCCTAAACCACCAGAATATCAACGACCCTACTTAATAGTCTGCAACGTAAGTTCTTGATTTTTTTGTGTACAATGCAATACTTGATAAATAGTTTTTGAAAAAATATTACTTTTAAGGCATAGATTGGCCTTGCCGAAATGTAAGCAAAGATTGGCCTACTAGGCCAAACTATGGGTTAAGTCACAACTTATGGGTATTATCACACGAAGATGGTGGTTATGGGTGGACTTGAACCACCGACCCCGGCATTATGAATGCCGTGCTCTAACCAACTGAGCTACATAACCATATTTGTTGAATACATTGTTATAGAAAACAATTGTATTTAGGAGATTGCTTCGGTGCTTTGCACCTCGCAACGACCATTCTTTTTAGTGATTGCCACGTCGTGTTCTTCGAACGCTTCTCACAATGACCAAACATCCTTTGCACTTCGCAATGACCGTTCTTTTCGGGAATTACTTCAGCGCTTGGCGCTTTGCAATAAAAAATTTTTCCCGCACTACGTTCGCTGCGCTTACTGGCTACGGGCTACCTCTAAAACTAATCTTAATCGTTGTATTTAAATCTACCCCGGCTCTAAAGAACCGGGCTACGAACCGGGCTACGAACCGGGCTACGAACCGGGCTACGAACCAAGTTATAATAAAGGCACTTCGCTCTGGTATTATATCCTATTTATAATAGCTTTGAGAATGAAAAATTCTCATTTTTAGACATTAAATCTAAAATGCATAACATCGCCATCGTGGGTGATATAATCTTTGCCTTCAAGACGAAGTTTTCCTGCTGTTTTTGCGCCAGATTCACCATTGTGTTCAATAAAGTCGTTATAGGAGACTACTTCAGCTTTAATAAATCCTTTTTGGAAGTCGGTGTGAATTACACCAGCGGCTTCGGGTGCAGTGGCACCAATTTTGACAGTCCAAGCACGAACTTCTTGCACACCGGCAGTAAAGTAAGTTTGCAATCCCAGTAATTCATAGGCTGCATGCACAACTCGATTGAGACCCGGTTCTGTTTGACCCATTTCTTGCAAAAAGTCTGTCTTGTCGGCATCATCCAATTGAGCGATTTCTACTTCGATGGCAGCACAAACTGCGACTACCACTGCACCTTCTTTATCCGCTATCGCTTTAACTTGATCTAACAAGGGATTATTTTCAAAACCGTCTTCAGCGACATTGGCAATGTACATCATCGGTTTCGCAGTCAGTAAGTGCAATTCGTTAATTATAATTTCTTCGTTTTCACTGAGTTCTAATGCTCGAACTGAATGCCCTTGATCTAGATGTCCTTTGACCTTTTCCAATACATTCTTACGCGCAATAGCTTCTTTGTTACCTGACTTTGAGTTTTTTTGTGCCTTAAGTAGAGATTTTTCAGTAGATTCAAGATCAGCAAGCGCCAATTCAGTTTCAATTATTTCTATGTCAGAATCAGGTTCGATTTTACCAGCTACATGAATTATGTCGTCATCGTGAAAGCAGCGAACTACTTGAGCGATCGCATCGGTTTCTCGAATGTTCGCCAAAAACTGATTGCCTAAGCCTTCACCTTTTGATGCGCCTGCAACTAAACCTGCGATATCAACAAATTCTACTGTAGTTGGTAGAACTTTTTGCGGTTTGACGATTTCTGCCAAGGCATCAAGACGAACATCGGGCAATGGGACTATGCCAACATTAGGCTCGATAGTACAAAACGGATAGTTTTCCGCTTGAATCTCAGCTTGGGTTAAGGCATTAAATAAAGTGGATTTACCAACATTGGGTAGACCGACTATGCCGCATTTGATTGCCATTGTTTCTTATTATCTCTTGTTTTGTTTAACGTGCTTTAGTTTCAGTTCTTTTTCGCCTCAATACATAGTTGTATTTAGGAGATTGTTTCGTGCTTACAACGACAATATTATTTTTCCCAACTCTGCCTTGTTCACATTTCATGTGAACGGTATGTTGCATTGTAGTACCGACTTCGTCCCGCACTTCGCTCTCTTCGTTCGCTACCTGCGGGCTACGACGGGCTACTTTAATTCGAGTGTAGTTTGTGCATGGCTTTTTCGGTATCGCCCGAAATTGCTAATTCAATTGATTCAAAAGCAATATCAATTGAGTTTAAAATTTCTGCTTCATCGCCAGTTGAAGGTCGGCGCAGTACATAGTCATGAACTTTGCTTTTATCACCTGGGTGACCTATGCCAACTCGTAGCCGCCAAAATTCTTTGCCAATTTTTTGTGATAAATCACGCAGTCCATTGTGACCACCATGTCCGCCGGCCGATTTATATTTAACAGTACCTACAGGCAGATCGAGTTCATCATGAACCACTAAAATTGAGTTTGTTGGAATTTTATAAAAGTGAGCGATTTTTTGCACTGCGTCACCACTGAGATTCATAAAAGTGAGTGGTTTTGCTATCCAAATAGATTGCCCAGCAATATTTGCTTTGCAAATTTCCGCATTGAATTTACTGTCTGTTTTAAATTGTGTATTCAAGTGCTGAACCATTGCATCAACAAACCAAAACCCGGCGTTATGCCGGGTTAGCTGGTACTGTGAACCTGGGTTACCAAGGCCAACAATTAGTTGCAAAGGAGTTTTTTCACTCACTTAATACGATTCACTTAAATTTATTTGCCGTCTTTACCGTCAGCTTTTTCTTCGCCGTCAGCATTTTCGTCTTTAGTGTCAGCTGCTACTGGCGCTTCATCATCTTCTTCTTTAACCATTTTTGCCTTCATCACATTTACAACAGCTAGGTCATGACCTTGAATAATTTCCATCAGCTCAATGCCCTTTGGTAATTTCAAATCAGACAAATGCACGATTTCACCAAGATTAACCTCTTCCAGATCGACTTCGATAAATTCAGGAATATCTTTTGCTAAACATTGAATTTCAACTTGAGTCATGGAATGAGAAATAACACCACCACCGGTTTTCACACCAACACAATTTTCTTCATTTATGAAATGTAATGGTACGCTCATTTTAAGGGATTCTTTTTCGTTAACGCGTAAGAAATCAATGTGCATAATAATGGGTGCGCTAGGATGTCGTTGAACGTCACGTAGAATCGCCTTCTGTTTTTTACCATCGACTTTAATACTTAATATATGAGAATAGAATGCCTCATGTTGTAAATGGTGAAACAACTCATTATGCGCAATAGTAAGCGCTTGCGGGTCTTTACCACCGCCGTAAATAATTGCTGGAACTTTGCTCGCGTGACGTAGGCGGCGGCTCGCACCCTTCCCCATGTCAGTACGAACTTCAGCTTCTAGCTCGAAAGATTCTTGCATAGTTTTTGCTCCAAATAAGGATTTTACACTGATTTCTGCCGCGACCAGCAGAAATCGCTAAATTACGAAGGGCGAATTATCGCACATTTTCTGGTCGAGAATCTAGCCTAATATGCAGATATTGAACCTAAAACGGTAGGAAAATAGACGATTTAGCTGTCTAAAAATGAGTCTAGCATTCCGCCTCTCCTGCTATTAGTCTTGTATCCTCCAATTCTCGCCCTTCGATTTTGGCAAGCTATGATTGGCTTTAACGACAAAGGGTCAGGTCTTGAGTTTAAGCGATTTATCTAAACAATTAAATTTAGGAGATCACCACACCTGCTCCGCAGGTTCGTGACGACGATGTGAATTTAGGAGATCACCACACCTGCTCCGCAGGTTCGTGACGACGATGTCGATTTGGGAGTTTATTAAGAATACTTCGAACTTGATACAAGTTCTAATAAACTCGCTACTTGCTGCGCGAGTGCTCGTTCAGCCGCTTCGTCCCGTATTACGCTCACTATCGCTTGCTTCATACGGGTTACGTGTTTTTATTGCGAACGAATTGTTGAATTGTAGTACTAACTAGGAGTCGAATTAACTTTGCCTAGTTCGTTCTTCGAACGAACGGCTTGTTGTATTTAACTACTGACTTCGTCCCGCACTCCGTTCGCTAGCCCGCTTTTCTCACAGCACTTCGTAGCGAGACGGTTCAAGGGTATGCTATGACACGTTTTCACGACCGAGAAGTGCGCAGGCATA
>QIKQ01000341.1 GCA_003233075.1 Gammaproteobacteria bacterium | reverse complement strand
GATATCATGCAATCGCGTTTTGATGAACTCGCCATCGAAGCGGCGCGTGAAGGTGGTAAACCGCTGGTTGATTCCAAAGTCGAAGTGGCACGCGCTATTGATGGCATAAAAAACTGCGTTGAAGTTTTGCGCACCGAGCATGGTGAAGAAATTCCCATGGGCAAGAATGCGTCATCCATGAATCGCCTCGCCTTCACCACTCATGAACCGATTGGAGTGGTGGTAGCCGTGAGTGCATTCAATCACCCACTTAATTTAGCTGTACACCAGATCGGTCCTGCGGTAGCCGCCGGTTGTCCGGTGATTATTAAACCCGCAGGTGATACTCCGCTCTCGTGTTTCAGGCTCATCGGCATATTACGTGAAGCCGGCCTGCCCGAAGGCTGGTGTCAGGGCATAGTTACTTCGAATCTCGACGTCGCCACACAACTGGTGACAGATAAACGCGTTGCATTTTTCAGTTTCATCGGCAGCGCTGGTGTCGGCTGGAGCTTACGCTCGCAGCTCGCCCCCGGTGCACGCTGCGCGCTCGAACACGGCGGCGTCGCCCCGGTAATTGTTGCCGAAGACACCGACATGGACGACACCGTCGCGCTGTTATCCAAAGCCGGTTTTTATCACGCCGGCCAGGTCTGCGTCTCCGTGCAACGCGTGTTCGCACATCAATCCATCGCCCGCAATCTCGCCGAACTCATCGCCGAAGCCGGCAACAAAATGAAGATCGGTGACCCCACCCTGCCCGATACCGACATCGGCCCACTGATTCGCCACAGCGAAACCGATCGCATTGATGAATGGGTAAAAGATGCCGTAGAAAAAGGTGCCGAACTGATTTCAGGTGGCAACAAAATCACCAACAGCACTTATGAGGCCACGGTACTGTTTAACACCCCGCCTGATGCCACCATATCAAGCAACGAAATATTCGGCCCTGTCATTTGCGTGTATGAATACGACAATATCGATGATGCCATCGCACAGGCTAATAGCCTGGATGTCTCGTTTCAGGCCGCCGTATTCTCCAAAAACATCGATACCTGCATGCACGCCTTCAAACAACTCGACGCCTCGGCAGTCATGGTCAACGACCACACCGCCTTCCGGGTTGACTGGATGCCCTTCGCCGGGTTAAAACATTCCGGTCATGGTGTCGGCGGCATACCGCACACCTTCAAAGATATGCAAATTGAAAAAATGATGGTGATACGCTCACCCAATCTCTAATTAAGGGGAAGATATGTCGGAACAAACTATCGAAAACTGGATGAACGCACTGGATGAAGAAAGAGCAAGCATTCTAGCCAGCTGGGACGTAGATAACGATGAAGGCAAGGACATTGTTGAAAGCATCGCCAAGCTGCTGGAAAAAGAATGCGTGTATGACGTAATAGACGTTAAACCAATAAAAGTTAACGGCTCATGGCAAATACAGGCTTCTGCAGGGCCTGATTATGATAGCCTGAAAAACAGAGGTATCGAGTTTTTGGGTTTTAAAATTGCATTTATAAAAGTAGAAGACGATTAACCAACAACTGATCATTTTTTAATTTCTACGTTCTCCTTTATTGATAGTGAGAACGAATATACTGCAAAATCCTGCTGACATAGGACTTTTCAGTATTATAGGCATAGTGATGAAAACGAAGGACTTCGCGCACTTGATCCATCAAACGAACAGCTTTCGGCACATACTTCCGTGTAGTACTTTTCATATTAGCAATTCCTTATGCCTGGCAACTTTATTGCTTTATTATCGTGATATGTCGCCTGCGCAGGCGACATATCCAATTGTTAGATGCAGGAAGAACAATGGAAATTCATGAATCTGAATCAAAGTCTGTAAGAGCATCTGGCTACTCTAATGAAAAAGGTAAATTTATAATTCTAAAGGGGTCATTTGCAGTAAATGATAATCAAGTGCAATCATCACTTTCTGAAAAGCCTAAAAGGGTACCACTAAGAAAAGAATTAATTACTACTGGAAAAATGATTGATCGAGGTGATAAATATGAATTCGTTGAAAATGTTATATTTAATTCGCCATCAGAGGCAGCAAGCATTGTCTGGGGTAGTAATCTAAATGGAAGAAAAGTATTCGGTCTTGGTGAAGAGCTTCTTCCAAGTTATAAACTTTACTTTGAAATAGATAGTACAAAAGCAATAGAAGGCTATAAGAAAGACCATGTCTTGAGTATTTCAGAGAGAGATAGGAAATTAGTAAAAGCCAGAAAAGAACAGGATGATTTTACATGTCAAGCATGTAAAGTAAGAATTAAAATAAATAATAAATTTGTTATCGAGTGTCACCATCTTAATCCTATTTCACTTGGTGAAAGAGAAACGAAAATTGAAGACCTAATTTCTCTTTGCCCTACGTGCCATCGTATAGCACACATGAGAGAGCCAATGTACTCAGTGACAGAGGTTGCAGAAATAAAAGCATCTAACAAATAGCTGCACCGGACAATTCAAAGCGGCACTTGTTTTGCTAAAAAATCAGCAAAAACGTGCCCCTTTAAATTGCCGGTGAGCAAAGCGTTATATTTTTGAAACATTGATGTAGCAATATGAATAATATAAATGACATTGAATTTGCATTCTGTTGGTTTGATAAAGAGCAATGGCAGTTATTGGCAAAAATTGATCCAGATGGAGTTGATGACTCGTATGAGGAATGGAGGAAAAACACAAATAGTGCAATTACAGAATTTGAGGCAAGTGGACAAAAAGTAATAAAAGTATCAATTAAAACATCAGAGCTACAGAAATGGTGTCAAGAAACCGGCGTTGAACCAAACAGCAAGTCAAGGTCTGAGTTTGCTGCAAGGCTTGCTAGGCAAAGGCATGATAATAAAAAAATATAACAAATCAATTAAGTTCGCCCGCAAAGTGCGCGGGCTGGACGCTGCGCAAACAACGCGCCGCGCCACTTATTTCAGGCGTTATGGTTTAAAAGGAACATATGGAATTTGTTTACAAAGCTAGCACATTAGAAGGTGCCAATGAAATAAAAGCAATGCTAGACAGTGCCGGCATACCTGCCTCCATTTCTAACTCTGGCTTTGCATCACTTAATCTCTTTTTCATACCACACTCACTAGGTATATTTATTTATAACTCATCGCAATATAAAGATGCCGTTGCCTTAATCAACAACAATAATCATATCGTCAGCAATCCTATTGATACAGAAGCATTTTTTAGTTCTTTAAACAATGAGCAATCAACAAAGTCTGCTTATAATGCAATGAATAACTTTATTTTAGGTATGGTCGTTTTTGGCTTAATATGTGGGTTATTAATTTATGTGCTTAGTTAAAAACCATAACAAATCAATCAAGTTCGCCCGCAAAAAGCGCGGGCTGGACGCTGCGCCAAAAACGCGCATCGCCACTTATTTCAGGCGTTGGACTCATAAAAACACACCTGCTCCTTGACTAACATAACAAATATGTTACTATCATCATATGAGCTGGAAAATTAACTATTTCAATAAACAAGTCGAAAAAGAAATATTAAACCTTCCAGCTGGTCTATTAGCTCGCTATCTACGTTTAACGGACATGATGGTTGAGTTTGGCTCTAATCTAGGCATGCCCCACACTCAATCTATTGGTAACGGGTTAAATGAATTAAGAGTTAAAAGTAAAGAAGGAATAACGCGAGTATTTTATTGCACAAAAGTTGGTAAACAGATTGTAATGCTCCATGTTTTTATTAAGAAAAGTCAAAAAATACCAAAAAAAGAACTCGCGCTTGCAACAAAACGAATGAAAGAGGTGCTTTCCAATGAAACATGATGAATTTAAAAAACAGGCATTAAAAAACAAAAAAGTTAAAGAAGAGTATGAGGCGTTAGAGCCAGAATTTAGTTTACTAAAACAAATATTAAAAGCACGTAACAAAACTGGTTTAAGCCAGGCGGATATTGCTAAACGTATGGGTACAAAAGCACCAGCTATTACAAGATTAGAATCATCTTTAACTAGTGGTCAACATTCACCATCTATAGCAACACTAAAAAAATATGCAGCAGCTTTAGACTGTCGATTAGAAATAAAATTTGTACGTTAAATACCCAACAAGTAGCTCAACTTGACCATTTTATACGCCGCGCCGTTTCACTCTGCGGCATATAAAATGGCAAGTTAGCAAGGGCGTTATGGGTTTACAAATTTTGATTCCACGTCCATGTTTATATGCAAGATACGAACAATTGTTATTTTACTTTTTTCACCTTCGCGGTAAAAAATAATATGACTACCTTGTGGAGACTTCCTATAGCCATCTTGAATATAGTCGCATTGTTTACCAACTGTGGGGGTTTCGGCCAGAAAATGAAAACCATCATCAAATTGCCTGATATACAAATTACGCTGATCCCGTCCCCAGCATTTTTCGGTATATTTG
>QIKQ01000275.1 GCA_003233075.1 Gammaproteobacteria bacterium | reverse complement strand
ATGCACTCGATATACTATCGAATGACAAAGAAGCAGATATTCGAATCGAAGTAGCGCGAAACCTAAATACCAGCAAAGCAACTCTCGAAAAACTAAGCAAAGATTCATTCGAGGAAATTAGAAACCTCGCCGCGCAAGCTTTAATTAGAAAAGGCAAGTAAGTCTGCCTGAATAATAGAAACTAACGAATCTCTTCGTTGCTGGATTTTTTTTCTAAAATGCGCGGCCAGATTAGAGAATAACCTTTCGACTGCCAATGGCTTAGTTCAACTATGGCGGATGGAACAACTTCCACAAAATCGTAGAAATCTTTAAGTGAATAACCGAAGTCCTTCATTGCGAGAGCACAGACTTTTATCTTAACTCCACGATCAGTATAATAGCGTAATCGCGCCACTGTGGTTTTGTATTTTGAATAATTTTTCTTTGCGAATACAACAATTTCTCTACCGTGTGAGACTAATATAATATTATGTGATTCTACGGCTAAATTGTAAGGCTGCTCAGTCAAAGGATTAACAAAGGAGCGCAACCAAAATAAAGCCGAGTAAAGCTTTTCCGGTTCATCAAAATACAATTCAAATACTACTTTTTGTGATTTATAAGGAGTTTCTGTGTAAATTCCTTTTGCTTGCACTGATATTGTGGAAATTATCGCGACAAAAAACACGAAAAGCGCTATGATTTGGCAATGGCGCGATTTTTTCAAATAAATAAAATAGGACTGCTTTCTTGGTGAATAATTTGGTGAATAAGATATGTTAAGTTGGCTAGATAAAATCCCCTTAGTTCTTATTATTGTTGCTGCAATATTGTTAGGTGTCGCACCTTCCCCACCTGATTCACATTTGGTTGAAAAATTCGGCATGTTGTTTTCAGGCACCTTAGTTAAACCTTTGGATATTTTTGATCTGATAATGCATTCAGCACCTCTAATACTACTCTTGCTAAAATCGATTCGATATTTCACCAAGAAAGATCCTAGTGGATTTTCCTGAAGAATGACCGCAAGCATTAGTTTGTCACTAGATTATCGATTTACTCAAGCATAATATAAACTGACGGATTGTCAAAAAAGCCGTCCTAGCGTCCCGAGAAAGCAAAGCTTACGAAGTGATCTCCAAGCCCCTGCGTCGTTGCGAAGCTGCGATAGCAGCTGAAGCAATCTCATCAATTCAATGATTTAGCAAACAAGAAATTCTAGCTACTATTTGGCTGTTTTCGAGTAAATATTAAACTAGTGCCGTTAGAAAGTGTTTTATTAAATTTATAATTACCTAAATTAAACTTTTTCAATTCATCTAAGGACGTCACTTTATTCTTAATTATGTAGTGACTCATCATTCCACGGGCTTGTTTCGCGAATAATCCAATCATTTTATACTCGCCATTTTTAAATTCCTTAAAATTAGGAGTGATTATCTCGCCTTGAATGGCTTTGGGTTTAATGACTTTATAATATTCGTTTGATGCCAAATTGATTAAAAAATCATCGCCTTGTTTTTTCAAGGCATCATTCACCGCATCGGTAATTTGAAAATCCCAAAAATTATAGAGCGTATCCTTAGTTTTTACGTCAAACTTTGTGCCCATTTCAAGTCGATACGGTTGTATTAAATCTAGCGGTCGAAGCAAGCCGTATAAGCCCGACAAAATGCGTAAATGCTTTTGACAATACTTTAACTCTTGAGCATTAAACGCGCCCACATTCAAACCAGTATAGACATCACCCTTAAAAGCAAAAATAGCTTGTTTGGAGTTTTCTAAAGAAAAAGGCATTTTCCACGACCGATAGCGCTTGAAATTTAAATCTGCTAATTTTTCGCTGACATTCATCAATTTACAAATATCAAGCTTGGAGTATTTTTTCATTCGTCCAATTAGTTTTTTAGATTCATCTAAAAAACTAGGCGTCGTAAAAGTTTTAGTTTGTGACGGACTCTCTAAATCAAGCGTTTTGGAAGGTGAAATTAATATCAACATATTTCTATCTTCTCTATTAAAAATATTCTAGTGAGTCAGGCGCTAAAGTGCTTTACTATTATAGTCATGCACTATTTTAGATTAAACTCAGCGGTGACTACCAATAAAACCTATTCATTGATTTATTATTTTGCTAATAACAGGCAATTTCAAATACTGGGGATTATAGCTTGAACAACAAAACTACACTTGAAGAAAAGCCGTATGGCTCCTGGAAATCTGATATCAGCCCAACAGGGCTAGTCGAAAATAAAATTCAATTTGATTTTATTAAAGCAGACTCGAATCAGCTATATTGGTCAGAATCAAGACCTGCGGAACAAGGCCGTTGTGTCATCGTAAATCTAGAGAATCCAGAAGTAGACCTTATCCCAGTTCCCTACAGCGCGAAAAGTAGAGTTCATGAATACGGTGGTGGTTCCTTTTGTTTTAACGGCGATACAATTTATTTCGTCAATGAAAAAGACCAGCAAATTTACAGCCGATCTTCTGACAGCAATATTTCGCAATTAACACATGAAATCGATTGTCGTTTTGCCGATCTAGAGGTAAATACAAAGTGCCAATCCATCCTTGCAGTTTGCGAACGCCACGCGAAAAACAAATCAGAACCTGTTAATAGCATTGTCCTAATAAACACTAAAGATGGTAAGCTAAGCACTCTCGCCCACGGACACGATTTTTTTGCCTTCCCCAGATTTAACTCAGCGGCAAACCAAATTGCCTGGATCTCCTGGGATCATCCTAATATGCCTTGGGATCAAAGCAGTTTGCACAAAGCAAACTTCGATCCTACTACTAATACAATAGGCCCAACCCAAAATATTGTTGATTGTGAAAATACTTCCGTGTTCCAACCCGAATTTTCTGCCGATGGGACACTTTATTATGTATCCGATCAGTCAGGTTGGTGGAACCTTTATTCAGAAAAAAATACAGAATCGCCAATCATTGAACAACAATCAGAATTCGGTCTACCGGTGTGGGTTTTTGGTTTATGTACGTATCGTTTTATTAGTGACACAGAAATCGCCTGCATCGTTATGGATAAAGCACAAAGCAGTATAAAATTAATAGATTTGCATACCAGCAATATTAAGAAACTCGATTTAGCTTTTTCTGATTTCTATTATTTATACTATTGTCAAAATAAACTTTTCACCTTAGCAGTATCACCTCAAGAATATACACAGCTAATTCAAATTGATATCCAATCTAGCCAGTGGCAATGTATAAAGTCATCCAGTCAATCAAAACTAGACCCTGCATGGATCTCGCTCGCGAAAGAAATTTGCTTCCCAACTTCAAGTTCGGATCAAGCCTATGGTTTCTATTACGCACCGAAAAACCCAAATCAACAAGCGCTTGCGAACGAAAAGCCACCCCTCTTAGTCATGTCACATGGTGGCCCGACAACTTATACGACCAATACTTTAAACCTAAAAATCCAATTTTGGACTAGTCGGGGTTTTGCTGTACTTGATGTTAATTATCGTGGCAGCACTGGTTTCGGCAGACATTACAGAAATAAGCTACTCGGACAGTGGGGTATAGCTGATGTTCAAGATTGTGAAAACGGCGCTAAGTATCTTGCCGATAATGGCTTGGTTGATCCCGATCGATTATTAATTCGCGGCGGTAGCGCCGGGGGGTATACGACTTTATGCGCCCTCACTTTTGGAAATACCTTTAAAGCCGGTGCGAGCTACTTTGGCATTAGTGACTTAATGGTATTAGCAAGCGACACCCATAAATTCGAATCACGCTACTGTGATCGCCTTATTGGCCCTTTGCCTGAAAGCAAACATATCTACCAAGAACGCTCGCCTATCCACTACGTCGATCAAATCAATTGTCCTATTATATTTCTACAAGGCTTGAAAGATGAGGTAGTGCCTCCTGCTCAATCTGAAAAACTAGTCAATGCCTTACGCGATAAAAAGTTACCCGTAGCCTACATAACTTATGAAAATGAACGACATGGTTTTCGCGATGCTGATGTCATCAGCCATTCAATTCAATCTGAACTCTACTTTTACCAACGTGTCTTGAATTTAGATACTGACGAGACGTTTAGCATCGACATCGAAAACTTGTAAATTCCTGAAACGGCTTCAGACCGTAAAGAAATGTAATTAGTTCGTATCCCAGCTCTTCAACGTCGGAGAAATTTGAATTAAATCAAGAAAAATTAGTTTATTTTTTAGTAGCTTTATCTTATTCGTGCGTTGCATGAGTGACGAGTTGCATTTAAATATTGGGCCAAGCACCTGGACTCACCAAGCTAGCGCAGACTTCTAATGTCGAACTATCTGCCAGCAACAGACATCAACTAAATCGTCGTTGCGAGCCCGAACAAAGTGAGTGGCGAAGCAATCTCCTGACTATTTTTATGAAATATAATTATTTAAGTAAACACCTGGACCC
>QIKQ01000002.1 GCA_003233075.1 Gammaproteobacteria bacterium | reverse complement strand
CGCCTTTAAAATGATTAAAAGTCATACTGAGATGATCTAATGCCACTGTACGCGCCTTATCTCCAAAAGGATCATAGGTCAAAAGATTGGGTGCAACTTCAACTAAAGTAAAATAATTTATTTTGCTATTTAGTTTACCTCTAACGCCTATTCGTGCTCGTCGCAAATGAAATTTGCTCGCTTCATCAAACCACGGAGAAACAGAATTTTTCGCTGTGCGCCTACCGTTATTAGTAGAAAAACCGCCCGTTAAACCAGAAAGATCTTCACTGCGATCATTTGTGTAGGCAGGCTGCACAAAGCCCCATACCTTAGTTTTTTTAGCTTTTGGATGCTCGGTACCCTGCAATATCAGCCAATCAGCAGCAAAAATATTACTGGAAACAGTCAATAATAAAAATAATGACAAATATGTTTTGATTATTATTTGCATCAAATTAGCCTCCTGGCTTCAAACATAAATTTAGTTATAAGTATGTAGGAGCATCACATGATTTACGCGATTCCGCTTCTTAACGATTATTCCTATATTGTAGATTAGATTTAAATTAACGCTCTCGAAATTAATTACATGACAAGTATGTGTATAATCCAATACTTATTTTATGCTAATATTTTAAACGAATATTTCGAATTTTAGTCTCATTTAAATAATTGTAATTATTAGTGGATAGTTTATTAATTTCTTATTGACAAGTATGTAATTCAGAATACATAAGATTCTTATAATTTGACTAAGTTACAATTAACAATCAACAAAATAACCTGTGAATTAATCTTCTAAAGAGAATGACAGTCATAGAAGATTGCTTCAACGTGTTATCCGAACACCTTTCACAACGACGATGCTTTTCTAATTCCGTATCCCTATGAGTAGATCTATCGTTTTAGAATTTAATGACCGCGAGCCGCTAAATATTATCAAAATTAGCGAGGCAGTAGTGAAATTTTATAGATATCTGATAGAACTGAAAGTAGTTTAGATACTTTTTACCTCCTGAGGTTGAATTAAACTTAGTTATAATTGATATTTGCTTTGCACCCGATATCCTGTTTACTAAGGTAAAACCCTGATAAATCTGCTAATCTATAAAAGTTAGAGTCCGCAAATATCAAGGAAAGTGAGATTACAATGAGTAATGGTAAAAACAATAGCTGGGAATTATCGTTAGGCGCATATACAAACCCTAAAGTCATTGGAATGATGTTTCTGGGCTTTTCAGCTGGCCTTCCTTATATGCTTGTATTCGCCAATATATCAACTTGGTTAACCGATATTCGTGTGCCTTTATTTATTGTTGGTTTCTTTGCCTGGATTAGTATTACGTTTTCAATCAAAGTATTTTGGGCGCCAATCCTCGATGTTATAAATATACCTTTTTTAACTCGCTGGCTTGGCCACAGACGAAGCTGGATGCTTGTAGCGCAAATTGGAATTGTACTAGGCTTAATAGGCCTATCATCCGTAGATCCGCATGTGAATATTTGGTTACTCGCTTGGTTTGGTTTTTTAACAGCGTTTTCGGCTGCGACACAAGACATCTGTGTTGACGCCTATCGAATTGAAGCTGTAGAAACGAAATATCAAGCGGCGATGGCTTCTACCTATATTTTTGGCTACCGATTTGCCATTGTAATCTCTGGCGCCGGCGCCTTAATGATTTCAGAGTTTAGCAGCTGGAGTAATGCCTACTTTATAATGTCCTGTCTAATGGGTGTAGGCATGCTCACTACCTTAATAATCAGCGAACCAATAAATCGCTCATCAATGAAAAGCATGCCGGTTGAACTAGTCAAAGAACATTTAAATTCGTTTACGCCAGCCATTCAGAAATCACTTAAGAAAATCCTTTTAATCTTTTCGCTTGTATTCTCATTAATTGCGCTAGCGCTGATTATTATTTTCCCAATTTTTATACCTTTACTGATTTGGGCAATCTATAAATTTCGAAATGAAAATATAAAAGAAAATCTGACAAAATGGTATTTAGGTACTGTCGTCGGCCCTATTGTCGACTTTGTTCACCGTTACACTTTTAAAATGGCAATGCTAATTTTAACTCTGATTGTCATCTATAAGATTAGTGACTTATTCATGGCCTATATGGCAAATCCTTTGTACTTAAATGTAGGATTCTCTAAGTTAGATATTGCCGTTTACACCAAAGTTTTTGGAGTCATAATGACTATGTTAGGCGCCTTTATCGGCGGCATGATGGTTATGCGACATGGCGTTATGAAGATCATGCTACTGGGCGCAATTATGGTAGCAAGTACCAATTTATTGTTTACCGCACTAGCGCTCACTGGCAAAAGTGTGGCAATGTTAATTATTTTAATTATGGGTGACAACCTAAGTAATGGCGTTGCATCAGTCGCTTTCATTGCCTACATGTCTTCACTCGTCAATAAGCAATATACCGCAACGCAATACGCACTGTTTACTTCTCTCATGTTATTTCTTGGTAAATTTTTACAAGGATTTTCCGGTACCGCGTCTCAATTTCTCGGATTTCCTACTTTCTTTTTAATAGCCTCACTTTCGGGTATTCCAGCGATCCTATTAATATTGCATTTAATGAAATTAAAACATGACCCCACTCCAGAAATGAATGCCGACGAAACTGAACCACTAGAACAAAAATCAGAATCCACTAAAAAGAAGTTTGGCTTAGGGAAAATAATTGCATCGCTAATCGCTATTCCCTCTCTCATTGGCGTAATGGCAGTATTTGTATTGTTTGAAAGAGGAATCTTTCAATTTAATACCCCCGATGAAAAGATATATTCTGTCAGGGGAATAACGGTATCTGGCAAGAAAAACATTAAGTGGCAAGATTTTAAAACCCATACCTGGGATAAAGATAAGAAAAAAGCCATTCAGTTTATTTATTTCGAAGTAACTAAGGGAGCCGAACAAACGCTAAACCCAAAACAAAAAAAGAAATATGATAAGTTTAATAAAAAATTCAAAGCGAATTGGGCTGAAGTAGCTAAGCATGGCTACCTTTTTGGTGCAGCACATACTTTCGACCTATGTCGATCCGGTAAATCACAAGCTGACAATGTAATTAAACACGTTCCTAAGAATAAAAATGCCTTGCCTTTAGTTATTCAAATCGAATTGGTTGGCAATTGCCCACGGCATAAACAGCCTAATTTGAAACAAATTGCAGTAGAAATAGGAATTCTTTCAAGTAATCTTGAAAAACGCTATGGCAAACAACCTATACTTATGGGAACGGATGTCGCGTATGACAGAATCATTAGTCAATACCTGAGTACTTCTCCGTACTGGATAAAAAGTATAATTAAAGCGCCAAAAGCCGATTATCAGTCGAAATGGAATTTATGGCAGTATTCGCGCAGAGGACTAATTGAAGGCGTAGGTTACGCTAAGCTTAATGCATTTAAAGGAAAAATCTCTGAACTAAAGTAGCCTGCAGGATGGAGTCGAAGACGACAGAGTCCAGGACAATCAAGGGTATCTTAAACCCCTGTAGTCAGCGTTTTGTAAACGCTTCCTACAGACTACAGCATTACTCTCTTTCTCAGTAAATTTACCAGGTTTTCTCGCCTTACTTAAAACTGGATTAATTAAATCTCGATACTCGGATTCTTCGATATATTTGAAAACATCTTTGCCATTACTGTCTTTTAGGTTTGGATCAACACCTTTGCTTAATAGATATTTAACTGTTTTTTTCAAGCCAAGATTAGCCGCGTAGAATAAAGCAGTTCGACCATGGCGGTCTTTCGATTTCGGGTCGTAACCTGCCTTCTCGATTAGATATTGAGTGTATTCCAAACGCTCTACCACTTTGCTGTCTTGCAAAGAAAAAACAGACATTGCTCTATGGATCGATGAAAATCCATACTTATCTATGTCATTGATACTGGCGCCTTCTTTAATTAACATTTTAACCATTGGCAATGACTCATGTTCAAATGCCTTAAATAATAACGAAACTTCCTCTTCGTTTTTAAAGTTAACATTTGCACCCGCTGTAATGATCGCCTGAGCCGATTCAACATCGCCACTTTGAATAGCATAAGCAAGCGGTGTTAAGCCACCCCGAGATTGACGATCTGGATGAGCGCCATTTTTAAGTAAATACTTAACCACAGACGTATGATGATAAGTGGCCGCAACTGCGAGCGGCGATTTCGGCGCATCTGGTTTGCCATTAAGCGGATATCCCGCTTTAATGAATTTCTTAACTGCAAACAAGTCACCGTATTTTGCTGCCTCATAAATATGTTTAGCGATCGGTGGCGCTAAACGATCTTTACTAGGTATAAAATCAGCTGTCAGGCGTTTTTTTATAAAACGTTTAGATAAAACTATTTTCGCTTTAAAGCTGTTATTAGCAACATCGGAAAAAACAATTGAACCATGCCCATAACGATTATGTAATTCAAACTTCATACCTTTATTTGCAATTGACAAATGACCTTGATCAATCAAATTATTTTTTCCTTGAATCACAAAATAACGTTGATTGTCAAACATAAAGGTTAGCGCATCGGACTTCGACTGCTGCGTCCAAGCTTGCTTTTTAATCACCGCATGCCAAGGCACGCCATTCACTTTCGTTTGAGCATTAGCTTGGGCTTTGTCATCGTCTTTTGATGAACAAGCCGCCATAAGCATAATAAAAACGCCCAGTGCGATTACTATTGCTAACTTAATTGAAACAAAAATTCGATAATTCATATTCGCCCCATATAAATAAAAATCAGTTTTGATCTTTATTGTTATACCTATACTAATTAAGTAGTATTTACTTACTTTATATATAGGTATTTACAACTCGGATCAAATTAGGTCCGTCAAATTGTGAACACTTTCTCCTTTACGTCTGCTTAGTGCAAATTTCATACGCACTATTAGTTTGATTAGTCTATAAATCACCGAATTATTTATTTTTGTTAACTTTTAATTAACATTCGTTAGTTATTGTTTTTACTAAACTATTATTTTCTGAAGTATTTCTCTAAGTTGAGTGACTAACTTAGTTTAGGTTATTATGTTGCGATATTTAGATTCACTGATAAACGTAGCAATCAAATAACTTTAAAGGTTACATAAGGAAACAGAATGAAAAAAAGTATTTTAATGATGTTATTAAGCGTGGCGGTATTTTCAACAGCTCATGCTGGTGTAATTACCACTAACGGTACTATCACTCAATCAGCTATACCTGCCGATTTAAGAAACGGCGCGCTCTCAAGCGACACTACAATATTCTTATTTGCAGAACAATCTAATGTCACTTTAGCAAACCCATTAAATGTTAATTTCGCTAGTGCTGGTTTTTACACACCTGCAGTCACCAACAGTGCAGCGTCGATACCTTTAGCTGCGGGTACCTCGGTTGATTCGTATTTGTTTCATGCAGACATTAATTTCACGGGCACCCAAATCAGCTTTCTCGGTTCAGTGACATTCGACACAGATATACTAGGTATTATTACTTCTACGGGCGACTTAATTTCCACTGACTCATTGCTAGGAATGGTAGGCACAAATTATGGTTCTGTTGCCGGTCGGGGTATAGAAGGTCAAGACTTTCCCACTATTGCCGCTCAAGATCAAATACTTGTTTCTGCTGATTTGAGAACCATCACATTAGCACTAGGACTTGGTGGTGCATTAGATAATATTCGAGTTGTAGTTGCGGCATCTGCAGTGCCTGAACCTTCTACTTATGTTTTGTTTCTACTTGGTGGATTAATGCTTTTTTCACTTAAAAAGTTACGAAAAACGAGCTAAAATTTTTATCTTGTCAAAGAAAAAAAGGCAGAGAATTCTCTGCCTTTTTTATGTGCGCATCAATTCATTAACCTCTCGCATCAATTTTCAACCAACGTTGAAAAATCTCCTCGCTCCAGAGCGACTGAATATAAGCGACAACAGCGATCACTTGCTGATCACTTAAACTATTTTTCCAGGCGGGCATTTTTCCCTTAATGCCTTTCGCATCTGCCACACTGCCATCTCTTATTGTCTTTATTAACCATTTAGCTGAATGATGCCAGGTATGGGCATCACCGTTTAAAGGCGGTGCTCGTAAAAAACCCTCTTTGTCTCGTTTACGCCAATTGGGATCACCCGCGCCCTTTGCTTTATGGCAAGTCACACAATTTTTGCTATACACATCCTTACCTATGCTAACTAGTTTCGCATTCTTTCTTACATCAATATTAAATCCGGCATAGGGATCTCCACAAGCTATTTGAAAAGAACTTACTATTAGCAATAAAATCAATAATCTATTATTTTTCATAAATACCCTATTTTTAGTCATGCGGAATGATGAAGCCCTTATTCCTTAAGTTTTTTGTTTAATTTGCCGATAATAAGTCACTATTTGGAAAATGTCATATATTTTGCAACTAATATCAACACCCAGAGTCAAAACATTGGACTAAGATGTGAAATATCAGTAATATTTCCACAGTAACTCGCACAAGTTACTCGTATTTTCATCTTTTACTTATATATAGATTTTATTTTGGCGGATAATGGAACTACTGAGACAAACATACTCAAGACATATCATGGTAACTTTAATCGTTGCTGTGGTGCTGTTTTTGCCAGTTCAGATTTCTTTTGCCTGTAAATTGATGGATGGCAACCAGAGCCCTAAATGCTGTTGCATGGAAACTGCCAAGCAGGGCTGTGAAAAAGGCGGCGGCTGCGAAAACCATGTCGCAACTAAGAATGGTAATACATCAAAAGTCGCTGATGGCAATTGTTGCGACATAGAATTAGATTCTCCCAATTTAGATATCACCAGCAAAAAGATATCGGCTACCGATAAATCCTGGCTCGGCTCCCTGGACCCGCCTACGCACACTGATGTTATTTTCGAGCAAAATTTTCGATCTAGTAATCTTCAAAAACGACTAAGATTTTTATCAACTTCTCCTAGTTACAGCTACACATTGAACTTTCAATTAAGTTATCTTCATACCCAGCGTTTTCGTATCTAAAACACCTTCTAACACATTTCTTTCGATTGAGGTTTGCCGTCTATCGGACTTAGAGGCATTCTCGACTATTTCAGATTAATAAATGTAAGTAAGTTAGGAGGTCTAGCGTGTACCACGTTAGCAAAGGTAATATCAAATTGAGTTTGTTGTGCTCACTAGTAACGCTAGTATCGATAAGCTACAGCAAAACCTATAATCACATTAAGTTTATGCAGAAACTTAATGCCACACAGCTTGTATCATGGGTTTTGAAAAAAAACCCTAATATTCCCGAGCTGCAAGCCAAAGGGAGGGCGGCCCAAGCGTACAGTGTTCGCGCTGGTGCACTTGCTGACCCCTATTTTTCCTACACCTTGGCGCCGGATACGCGCAACCAAGTAAACCGTGATCGCGGTGAAAAGCTGATGTTCTCACAAAAGTTACCTTGGTTTGGTAAACGCCGCTTAAGACGGCAAGCAGCTTTAGCGCAGGCAGAAGCAATCTCCTTTGACATTAATACCTTAAAAGCAAATTTGATAAAATCAGCACGAATTGGTTTTGCCGATTGGTTTTATGTCCATCGAGCAATTAAAATTAATCAGTCTGACCAGCGCTTGTGGAAAGAATACCATCGTATCGCAATTAAAAAATACGGCCTGGGACGTGCCTCCAAGCAAGATGCTTTAAAAGCAGAAATGCGAATCGCCATGCTACGACATGGTCGAATAATCTTATTAAAGCAAAAAAAATTAGTGCAGGTTTTCCTGAACCAATTATTAAATCTACTACCTACCCAGCAGTTACCTCCTCCAGAAGCATTGGTTTTATCCAAGCAGCAACTCAACATCGCTCAGCTACGCGAAATATTAGCATTGAACGCAAAATTTAAAGCATTGTCTCTTGGCGTTAAGCTGGCTAAGCGTGAATACTATCCCGACCTAAAAATAAGTGCAGGATACAACAGTCTATGGAACGATAAAAATAAACGCTCAACGATTGGTATTGGCATAAACCTTCCCTTTGGAGGACGCAAACGTCGAGCAGCAGTAGACCAGTCCAAGGCTAAAAAATCAGAACTGGGCTGGGCAATTCAACGCCGACGGACTGCGATTCTTGCCAATGTTCAAACCCAATATGAAAACGTGATGGAAAGCAGACACACCCTAAAATTATTCAACAAAAGTTTACTGCCTCTATCAAAAGAACACTTGCACGCCGCGAAATCAGACTATCAAGCAGGAAAAGGTGATCATTAGTCGATGCGCAGAACAGTCTGAGTAACACAAAATTAAAATTTGCACATTCCCTAGCTCAATATTATAAACGTCTGGCTCGTTTAACCGCAAGCACAGGCGGAGCTGCAGATAAAATCAAGAATATGAATTCGGAGAATATGCCATGAGCACGCGCTTAAGCGACCGTCAGATAAAGCTAATATCAGTATTGTTGATTTTAATTATTGCCATTTTTTGGTGGCTTGGAACAATTAATAGCACGACTGAAATGACTGGCAAAACTTATCGAGCAGGTCTATACCAGATCAAACTGCAACTTAAGCCCAGCAAACCCAAAGTGGGCAATAATCTTATTCGAATCTCACTTTTAGATAATTTCGGACAAGTGATCACTGACGCAAACATAAGCGCCATTGCTATTATGCCTGGAATGGGGTCCATGCCGGAAATGCGCGCGCCTGCCAAAATGACCCATGAAGGCAAGGGCCTTTATTCTGGTTCGTTTGATTTATCGATGATAGGCGCTTGGCCGCTAACCATTAAAATCAACTCCGTCAAAAATGGCAGTGCCGAATTATTTTTTGATTTAAAAACCAGCCGAGAAGGTTTACGCCTGGAAAATTCTACACCGGCAAGCGGAAATCCTTCGCAAGCTGATACGAAAAATGATGGAACAAAAGAAGCGGCAGAATCCACACCAGTATCCACACCAGTATCCACACTAGACGCGAATGGTTTTGCGCTAACCGGAAAATACCTACTTAAAATATCGCTCGGTCCTGACTCTCCCAGAGTAGGACGCAATAAAATACAAATAGAAGTCAAATCGATTGCAGGCAAACCAATTCGTGATGCAAAAATTCGCGCCCTCGTGCAGTTTCATGCCGATAATAAAACTGCAAGCGATAAAGTAATGATTAACCTCAAAGCGACATCCGACGGCATTTACGTCGGTCATTTCAAACTAGCAAAAGCCGGCAATTGGCCGCTTGCTGTTGATATAGAAACACCTGAATTGGGCCACGCTGATCTAGTCTTTAATATGAACACTAACAATAAGTCACTGAAATTAACAACTGCAACTCCTACCGGTATTTCTCATTACACCTGTTCCATGCATCCTTCCGTTAAATCCAAGAAACCAGGAACCTGCCCTATCTGTAGTATGCCCCTGACTGTCGTCACCAAAAAAGAAGTTTCAACCGGTATTATTCATATAAGCGCCCAACGTCGGCAATTAATAGGCGTTACCACACAAAAAGTTCAGCGATTACGTTTTATTAAGACTATTCGTGCAGCAGGCCGCATCACCTACAATGAATCAAAAATGACTGATGTCTC
>QIKQ01000179.1 GCA_003233075.1 Gammaproteobacteria bacterium | reverse complement strand
CTGCTTTGGGAGCAGGATGTCGGGAGTTCGAATCTCTCTACCCCGACCAAATTCAACAACTCAAACAGTCTTTACCTTAGCGTTTATCCCTTAGATTAGTTTAACGTTAGTCCAAACCTGTTCCCTAGATTCCTACCGGCCTGCGATAAAGTAAGTGATCGTAAAGTAAAGATAGGTTGAAAACGTTAAATTTGAGTCAAGACTATCGATAGAATCAGGGTTGGCTATCAAGGTATCCTGAGTTGCCGGGAGACTGCAAAAAGGGTGGTACTCTGAGCCATTGTTATCTCCTGAACTTTGTGTTTATGATAAATATCCGTATCCAGTGCGCATTAGAATGTCCGCAGTAACGCTAGATTGCCTAGATCATCCCTTCGCCGACAAAGGTTCGAAAAAATTAACGCCAAGCGGTTCTATTTATTATTCAACAAAAATCTGATTTTATCAAGTTGCTTAATTATGGTTTTAAACGCTACCGATCCAATAGAATTTTCAATAGTCTTATCCAGCTTTGCTAGCAATTTTCTTGTATCCTCAATTAACTTCTCTCCTTGTTTAGTGAACAAGATCTGCTTGCGATTTCCCTCGCTTTCTACTTGATGTAAATAACCAATTAGACAAAGTTCTTTTACTGTTTTTGCAACCATTTGTTGGCGTTATTTTAATAATTAATAGCCTGCATTTATCTTTCGCGGCAATGAAATCAATTAGCAACAAAATATTTATTCTATATTTTTCTGCGGGTGATTTTTTATGGGTGGTTGCTAGTTTGTTACTAATTGCGTTAGATTTATGGGTCACTACGCCGGAAGGAATTTGGTAACTTTATTAGTCGCAGTATTAATTGCTACTTTAGGGACCGCGCAACTATTAAAACTTAGAGCGATAGCGCGATCAAAAAATAAAAAATAACGAGTCAAACTTCGAGCTAAGGAATTAAATAGCTATTATGCCAAATTTTTATTCTTGTTTTCTAGGAAATTAATGACTAGTATAAGCAATTATCAATAGATAAATAGTTCAACTATATGGGTAAGATGGCTTTATAATTTTGATAGTTTTTTTTCTTATATCTATAGTAGCTTAAGCTAATCGCGATTATGAGAATTACTTGAGCAAAAATAAACAACCCTACTCCAGCGGTAGCCATGAAATTTAGATAGTTGAAAACTGAGGACTCAAGCGAATAATCCGCATATCATAGAAAGGAGCTAAATATGCCTCATCCAGAAGGTGGTCAAGGAAATATATTCCCGATGCAACATACATTTGACGAAGCTTATCGATATATTGGTGTCGATGGTATTGTCTATGAATCTACAACTGGCGAAGAAATTCATGCTGAGCGAGGTTTCGCGCAAGATGGTGTTACACCCACAATTGTGCTAAATGGCGAGCGACATGTACATGGGCGTGTTTGTCGAGAATGCTGGGGTTTCAGGCAAAGTTGTACGGGTGAGCGGGTTGGGCAATGTGTTGAGCCTTTGGATAACATCATCCCCTAACCAGCACATCCAGCGGACAGTTAAGAGCGTCGCGATTTTTGCAAAAGCAAAAAATACGCCTCCTTTCGTCTGTTCGCTGACGTGAGCGTTATGTTTAAAAAAATGAAAAGTAGATGAACATAGAGACAACTAAAGCAGACTATTTTAATGAGCGACACGCGAAAGAAATTCCTATGTTGCTAGATAGATACGCATCTGATCCAATGGGCGGTGGAAAACCACTTAGTGATAATGTAAAAAACAATTTGGTCAGAGAATTATCAAAACTTCCACATGCATTTTCGGTTATCGCTTATGTTGATGGTCAGCCAGCAGGACTAGTTAATTGCTTTGAGGCTTTTTCCACTTTTTCATGCAAACCATTAATTAATATTCATGATGTTGTCGTAGTTAATGAATATAGAGGCCATAGTGTCAGCCAAAAAATGTTGGAAAAGGTAGAAGAAATAGCAAAATCAAAAGGATGTTGTAAAGTAACACTAGAAGTTCTTGGTAATAATGAGATTGCAAAGGCTGCATATAGTAAATTTGGTTTTTCTGGTTATGAATTAGATCCAAAAGTAGGTGCAGCATTATTCTGGCAAAAAAAATTAAAAAACATATAACAACTGGCTCCTGCGGATAATTTAAAGCATCACTTGTTTTGCACTCACAAAAACGTGCCTCTTAAAAAGCGTGCACCCAGATTTCGCAAGATAAAATTACGACCTGTTTCACCTAGACCCTCTTTATATCTATGGAAAATATTTTTCGATAATTTTTTGCCGTATATGTTGTAACTTATTATTTTTACTGTGAAATATTAATTTGAAAAAGTAAAATTTCTTACAATAGCTAAAGTTTCTATTATTACGTTTATTACTTATATTTCGAATATATGCTAATATTAGTCATAAGAATTCTAGAAGCAAATATAAGTTAAAGGAAATACCAATTATGTTACCCAAAACATTCAATCACTTACAAACACCTGATGAAAACGATATCGAACTTGCAAAAGAAAGCTCGCGACTATTAGCAGCTTGCCTGGGTGAAGGTGATTCAGCACGTATCAGAATTATTGACGGTGAAACCGAAATTACTGTTCCTATGCGTGCGATCTATATGTTACGCGATATTCTAAATGAAATGGCAAATGGTAATTCTGTGACTATTCGTCCTTTTCATGAAGAACTCACGACGCAAGAAGCGGCAGATTTTCTTAATGTTTCGCGGCCCTATTTTACTAAAAGTATTCTCGATAAAGGCTTGCTACCTTATCGTAAAGTGGGCGTAAGACGTAAAGTTTTATTTACTGATTTATTGAAATTCAAACAGGAAGAACTTGAGAAATCAGAGGGAACTATGGAAGAGTTACAAGCCATTGCCCAAGAGCATGATATGGGTTATTAATGAGCCACTTTACAGTGGTGTACGATGCATGTGTGTTATATCCAGCTCCATTACGCGATCTCTTAGTCCGTTTAGCACGTACTGGTTTGTTTAGAGCACGTTGGACTGATACGATTCACGATGAGTGGATTCGCAATGTCTTAAAAGATCGTCCTGATATACCAAGTGATAGATTAGCGCGTACTCGCGACCTTATGAACCAATACATTCCAGATTGCCTGGTCACGGGATATGAAAAACTGGTCGAAGGGTTGAGTCTTCCAGACCCTAATGATCGTCATGTGTTGGCAGCGGCTATTTGCTCGCAAGCTCAAGAGATCGTAACCTTTAATCTAAAAGATTTTCCAGATTCTAAATTAGATGAATTTGATGTAACCGCGATTCATCCTGATAACTTTGTGACTAACCTTTATGATCTTAATCCAGGTGCAGTTATTCAAGCAGTGAAGCAGCAGCGAGCAGGGTTAAAGAATCCAGTGCATTCGGCTGATGAATTTATCGAGATTATCAGAAAACAACAATTATTAAAGACGGCATCAATTTTAGAAGAGTTTATTAATGTAATCTGATTGTTTCGAGATTATTTGAGTAAAAGCACTTCGGGACTTTTTCGGGACAAGAGATTTTTTTATGCGCTTAGGTGCTTTCATGTTGGAAATATAAGTTCGACCAGATTTACCTTTTAGGTGTTGCTTAATTTCTGAAGCGAGTGTTAGTGTTATAAGGTTGCGAGAGCGACTTGCACCAGCCATAGCAACGATATAACCATTATCGTACTCATGTTTAACATCAGAAGATTTTTCTCTGTGCAAATATTCTTCTAATGATGCCCTGATTTCTGTCAGTGCGGGTGCCATTATAATTTCCTGCAAATAAGTGTTGCGAGTTCGTTAGCGTAAAAAACTTATACATAAATCCCCATTATATGGCTATATTATAGTAAATCACACCTTTGCAGGGCGCAAAATTACCACGCGTTTGCGGAGAAGGACACGACCATTACGTCTTTCTAAGTAATCAATTGTCCAGTGGAAGAATACTTGAGCTATACTAATCCATGGCTTACAATGCTTGCCCCAGTGTGGGATAAATTATAGGTAGTATTTTTTAACAATATTAGTTAGTTATGAGATTTTTTGCCTGCTTTGGGAGCAGGATGTCGGGAGTTCGAATCTCTCTACCCCGACCAAATTCAGCAACTCAAACAGTCTTTACCTTAGCGTTTATTCCTAAGTTACCGGAACATTAAACAGAAAATTTCTGGTTACTATCAGCGAAAATCAGCCTTTAGTAATGGGAATTATGTTGTATACATTACAATTGAAAGGGATGCTACCGCAACATCATTGTAAAATAACTTTAGGTTTTCGATTTCGTAAAGCTCGCCATCTAAGATTTCTTCAAGATCGGTTTCAATCACTTTTGTTTTTAGTATGGTAGAGTTAGTGCAGATTAGTAATTCTGAAAGTTCCGGTTGGACTTAAACAGCTATTATGGCAAATTTTCATTCTTGTTTTCTAGGAAATTAATTACTGGTACAAACAATTATCAAAAGACAATCAGTTCAACTATGCGGGTAAGATAGTTTTATTATTTTGATAGCCTGTTTCTCTTAAATCTAATCTTGAATACTTGGAAGCTCATCGGTAGTACCAACCAAAGACGAATTCTTTGGTGGTGTAGCACATCCATTAAGCAACAAAATGATAACGATTAACTTTTTCATAGGCTTATTTATAGACTAAATCAAAAACAAATTCAACTATAGACGTAATACAATTCTTCGTTTCTATAAGGACAAAGTGCCAAAGTTGGAAATCTCTGTATGTGATTTCTATGTGAAAACGATATCGAACTTGCAAAAGAAAGCTCGCGACTATTAGCGGCTTGCCTATTATAAGTAGCCCGGACTTCGCGAAGCGAACGCCGGGAAAAAGAAATTCAATTAAAACAGGAGTATGGGCAAGGTAGTCGGTAGCTTACTAAGACACGGAAGAATAGAATGTTTGTTCTCCCGGCGTTCGCTGTGCGAAGTCCGGGCTACCTAGGTGAAGGTGATTCAGCACGTATCAGAATTATTGACGGTGAAACCGAAATTACTGTTCCTATGCGTGCGATCTATATGTTGCGCGATATTCTAAATGGAATGGCAAATGGTAATTCTGTGACTATTCGTCCTTTTCATGAAGAACTCACGATGCAAGAAGCGGCAGATTTTCTTAATGTTTCGCGGCCCTATTTTACTAAAAGTATTCTCGATAAAGGCTTGCTACCTTACATTGTAATATATGCCAACGTACATCCTTAGTTGCATCTATTAATGCATAATTTTTTTATGTCCTTTTTGTTTATGATTACTCCTATGTGCTCGATAGATGATGCATCTTTAAATAGACCAACCAATTTAAACCTTCTATATCTTGGCATAGTACCTACAATAGTAGTTTTCATCACTGGAACTATTATTGTTAAATATATTTGCTTCTCAAGTATGTGTTTTTTGAGGGTTTCTCCTTTTATCCCAAGCCATTTCTCTGCCAGCGATTTACTTAGTACTACTCCATAACGTGTCCCCATTAGCTTATGCAATGTGCCGTTTGTAAATAAGTCGCTTGTAATGTGCTTGCCGTATAAACTCTTGACGTTTATCCCAATTAGAATGATCCCTGTAAATTTTTTTTTATAACTAAGTAGTCCAACTGTTTCATTTGAAAATATTGAATTACTTTTATTTTTTTGAGATTTATCGTGCTTTAAGATAGTCCTGATATATTTGTCACCATTGTTTTCATTGGCACATGATAACAAAGAAAAAGTGAGAAATAGTAGAAACAATATAGTGACTTGTTTGGTACGCATATTACCTTTTTGTGTCTTATTAATTAATCATTGAATAACTTACCGACCACATCAGTGTAAATGTCTTTCACAGGCAGGAATAATCCAATTGAAGAAAATTCTACAGTGTCACCATCCTGATAGGTGGTAAGTAAAGTTGAGTCATCAGACATTGAGTAGCGATGAACCTCTACCTTGTTTTGGGCTATGGTAAAATATTCTACCAACGAAGAAATTCTACTATACGCTGACAACTTTTCTAATTTATCTCTTGTTTCTGTTGAAGGAGATAGCACTTCAATAATGAGAATAGGATTGTTTTCATAATATTCACTTGGAGGTTGGTCATCACATGAAACCATTACGTCAGGATAATAGAAATGTTCATTTCCCTGTTTTTGAATATGTACTTTCATGTCGGAGATATAAGTTCGACAAGATTTACCTTTTAGGTGTTGCTTAATTTCTGAAGCCAGCGTTAGTGCGATAAGATTGTGAGAGCGACTTGCACCAGCCATAGCAACGATATAACCATTATCGTACTCATGTTTAACATCAGAAGATTTTTCTCTATGCAAATATTCTTCTAATGATACCCTGATTTCTGTCGGTGCGAGCGCCATTATAATTTCCTGTAAATAAGTGTTACGAATTCGTTAGCGTAAAAACAGTTTATACATAAATCCGCATTATATGGCCAAATTATAGCAAATTACACCTTTGCAGGGCGCAAAATTACCAAGCGTTTGCCGAGAAGGAGACGGCCACTACGTCTTTTCTAAGTAATCAATTGTCCAACGGAAGAATACTTGATCTATACTAATCCATGGCTTACAATGCTTGCCTTGTCCTGAGTGCGGGACAAATTAATGGCAGTATTTTTTAACAATATCAATTAGTTATTATATTTTCCTGCCTGTTTTTGGAGCAGGATGTCGGGAGTTTGAGTCTTTCTACCCCGACCAGATTAGGGTGACCACAGCCTAGTGCTGTGTAAGTAGGCTGGCAGTTAATTTGAACCTTACCAACAATTGGTTCGACCCAGACACCAGAATACATTAGATTACACCATGCAATATGCTAGGCAGTCAGTTTCTTAAATGACTGGTAGATTAGTGTATTGCACGTTATTATAGACAAACTGGTTATCGAATATGCGCCCGTAGCTCAACCGGATAGAGCATCGGCCTTCTAAGCCGAGGGTTGCAGGTTCGAGTCCTGCCGGGCGCACCAGGTTTGTCAATACCGTTTTATGGTGGGCGTAGCTCAGTTGGTAGAGTCCAGGGTTTTATGGTGGGCGTAGCTCAGTTGGTAGAGTCCAGGATTGTGATTCCTGTTGTCGTGGGTTCGATCCCCATCGTCCACCCCATTAATTTTTATTGATCGAAAAATCCCCGTTCAAACATTTTTTCCCACAATCTCACAAAAATTTTATCTCTATGCCCACCGGGAATGGTAATGACTTGCTTTGCCGGTATTGCACTGGCTAATAACGTTTGTCCCTTATGTTTATCCTGTTTACCGTAACCGAGAAATATTTTTTTCTTTAATACTGGATCTTGACTGATCTTTTTTATCTGTTGCCATAAAATATAACTCGAATCTCCGTTATTCTCAGGTTTAATCTGCCAGTTATCCAAGCTACCCGCTTGGCTGATTTCCAGTTGTACCTCTGTTTTACCTAGATAAGGCGAAATTAAATATAGGCGGTCAAGATCGGTAGGGAAGCGCTCACTATATAAAAGTAACCCGAAGCTGCCGAGCGAAATACCAACTATTGAAATTGTTTTATAACCGAGTTTTTTTGCCGGTTTAATGACGTCTTCATTTAGACGCGGTAGCAGGCTTTGTGTCTTGTAATAGCCTAAATGTGCGTAGGGTGCAATATAATCAACTTTGGAGCCATAGTTTCTGGCAATTTTTATCCACTGATAATCGCTAAAATAACTTTTGGCCGCGCCTCGGCCACTAAGGAGAATAATCAGATGCTCAGCACGTTGATCAGTGGCCGGAAATTTTACAGTTTCAATAGGGACTCGTGCTGGGAGATTACAACCAGGCAAGAGAGCACTCAAAATAAACAGTAAGTAACGATGCATAACAAATGTCAATATCCTTAATCGTTAAAACAGCTCAGATTTCCGTAGCCCGGACTTCGCGCAGCGAACGCCGGGAAAAGAATTGCTATCTTAAATTCAATAGAAACCCTTCAATCACCCGACAGAAAATATTTTACCAGAATTTTAAATAATATCATGTTTCCCAGCATTCGCTGCGCGAAGTCCGGGTTATTTTAACGTTGAGATTTTTAGTAATGCGTTTGCGTGATGGGATATGAACTGCGTCCTTGCAGCGGAGTTTTTATTGTTATTTTTATTTTATTATTTTTATTTTACTCAATTCAATCCCTGATCTCCTCCGGCGAATTTAGTAATAGTCTTGTGGGCTTATTATTATTGCCGTCCAACTTATTATTATTCTATAACCTCATATGAGGCCCGGTTTCAGGGACATCGTTGATGTTGATAAGCATTATACACACAGTTACAAAAATAAAAACGAGTAATAATAGAAGGTTATGAGGCGTATATCATCGGGGCGCAATTCTGTCAAATAGCTGTCACCTGTGCTCAATCGTTAGATTTAATCTATAACTACGCCGGATACACAATAATACCCAACCAGTTTAGCGTCAGTTTTATGTCGTTGAGCTAAGAATGTTAAGTTTTGTTTTTCTAAGCACTTTGAGTACTGGGTCTGACTCGGAAATATTGGTAAAACGTATGTCTAACAGGGATAGTTTTGGCAAATTGCTCAAGGTGGCCGGAAGTCTTTTGATACGCGTTCCCGATAAATTGATGGTTTTTAGTTGTTCGAAATTACCGATCCACTCCGGTATGTTTACGAACAGGTTGTTGGAAAGATTCAGTTGTTCGAGTCCGTTGATATGGGTTATTTGCTCAGGAATCTTGCTCAGTCGACAGGCGGACATTCGCAAATTCTTTATATGAGTAAGGTCAGACAATATATCTGTATAAACAGAGACATCTTCTTCGACGATTGCTAATGTTTCCAGAAAGCGTAGTTCGTTAAAATTAAGCGTGGGTTTGTTACTAAACCCATAGTCTAAGTAGTAGCTCCAGAGTGTTCTGATAAATCCAAACTTACAGAATTTTCGATGGTTTGATTTAAATGAGTGTGGAATCCAGTTGCCGACGTTGGCCCGGTATTTACTCCAGATACGCAGTAGCA
>QIKQ01000155.1 GCA_003233075.1 Gammaproteobacteria bacterium | reverse complement strand
GTCGACACTATGTCGAGCGCTTGGACCGAGTGAAAACGAGTCATAGTATGCAATTGGTCCGTCGCAGTAGACGGGCTGTGAGAAATGCGGGCTAGTCTGTATAATTGAAAAATAGGTAAGTTGTGAAATACGGTCTTTGTAGTTTCCGGAAGAAATGTAGCCCGGCTCTTAACGACTGCAGGGATGCAGGAGGTAGAGCAACGCAGGAGCCATAATAGGAAATAATTGCAGAAAATTGAAGATTCTTAGGAAATTGGCAGAACGCGATCAAGACTACTAATGCGTACCATTTCTAACATTTGCTTTGGAACATTAATAAATTGTATAACTTGATTATTATCACGAGCTTCACTAAGCCATTCAACTAACAAGGCAATGCCTGCACTATCAGAATGGGTTACACCGCTTAAATCAATTTGAATATCATCGTTTAGTTTTTTAAACAAATTAGCTGTTTTTCGATAAATATTTGACACATTGGAATAGCTCAACTCACCTTCCAGTTGAAAACTACCATCCGGTTTTTGAATAATCTGAACGTCGTCCACAAGTCCTCCCATCCAACTTCGATTCATTCCTGTTAATAAACTCATTTATTTGTACCTCGCACAGCAAGTACAATTAGTTTGAAAAAACACCTTAGCTTGCTTGGTTTGAATCATTTCCATGTCACTCCACGCTAAGCAATCATGAACACTGAATATATAAATGCAAGTATTAATCTAGAAATATTTATTCAAATATCCATAAGCTTAAGTCTATTTTTCATATTTACGGCGTTATCGTTTGAATTGCGTCCTTACAAAATCAAACAAGTATCAACACTTTCCATTGATGTAGTTACCTAATAAAACACAGACAGTAAAATTACATCTTGGCTCAAAAACTCATTACTGAAATTTTATCTATTAAGCTACAACGATAGTAGTGTAAATATTGGTCGGCCCAGTTTTGATTACCTAAGGAACCTCTGATTAAATCAAAGGTTCCTGCGACACAGGGAAGTGTCGCCAAAATCAATTGCTGTAAGTAATTGATTTTGTGAGACAAGAAAAAATCGCATTTTTTTCTTATCGTGCTCTGACAATTCACGGACGAATTGTTCAGAGCTTCCCTAAATAGATCTCAAGCAAACATCAAATTACCAGAGCAATAATGACACTAAAATAAGTAACTTATACTGAACAGTATAACAGAAATGCAAAATTTGTGACATGAATCACGTTTACTTTTAATTTCCGGCCTATTAATTGTATCTTAACGATTTACACAAAAAATAGGGTAAACCTAATTGTTACAGAAGAGAGATAATTGCTTGTGTTTCCTTCATTATTTTAATTTTTGGCGGATTTCCCTTAAACAAAATAACTTTATCTGATTGTTTATTCCGACGAATAAATTCCTGAATTAACTTGCTTAATTGCCTCAATGTCGGAAAATATTGGTCCAAATCAACAATCATAAGCCGGCAATCATTGCAGCCTTCTGGATTATGCTCCGTCCAACTAAAACTTATTAATTTTTGGTTTTTAATAAGTTTATTTAAATCTTCTGTGCTTTCTTTATTTGCAACTAGATGGACGTTTTTATTATATTTTTCTGACAAAGCGATAATTTTACCAATATCAAAATTTGAATCCGCTTCTAGAAAAATAACCCAAGCGGAAAAATATCCTTCCAATAATTTGCTAAAAGCTAATAATACCTCTTCGTATTCTTCACTTAAAATCTCAGTATTTAGCTCAACAAAAACATTATAGTCGTCAAATAAATCATCAAGCCACTCAATAGTTTGACCCTTTTGTAGCTGCTGCAGATCAGTTAACAACTCTGCCGCGCTCAAGAGCACAGTTCGAAATTCCTTTGAATAAAAGGAAAATCGCCAATCCTCTGGCAACTCGTCAGGATAGTAGGAACCCCGCCATTGAGCATGACGCCAACCATATGAACCAATCTCAATTTGATTATTACTCCTTACTGTCACTCTCAAAGCTCCAATCTGGGTTATGCCTATGGTCCGATTATTCAACAAAAAATGCGAACTATTAAGTATCGATAGACTGTATCTTAATTGCCAAAATAAAATGCCAATTCGGATGATAAGTCGCTACAATAGCAAATTAATTATTTTATTATACACTTAATTAATGACTTAAATTACAGATTGAATGAGCAAAATTACATTCGATCAATTACAACCTAACTCTTGAAAGAAAACTACAATTATGGACTGGGAACTAGTTAACTTTATAGCCGCACTGATTTTTGGCTTTGGATTCATTGTCGTAGGGGCTGATCGATTTGTTACAGGTGCTGCGGCCACTGCACGCAATTTTGGCATATCCCCTCTCATTATTGGTTTAACCATTGTTGGCATCGGTACCTCAGCACCTGAGATGTTAGTCTCATTCGAAGCCAGTATGAAGGGCACGAGTGCTTTAGCCATCGGTAATGCAATCGGCTCAAATATTACTAATATTACTTTGGTCATAGGTTTAACCGCACTAATAGTACCGCTCACTGTTAAATCTAATATTGTTAAACGAGAATTCCCGATCTTATTTGCAATTACCGCTCTCGGCTTTTTGCTACTTGTTGATGGTACGCTCAGTACTCTTGACGGCTATATTCTCCTTGCTGGATTAGGCGTACTTATATATTGGATTATAAAGGTGGGCTTAAAATCTAATCACAATGATCCCATCGAACAAGAATTTGCAGACGAAATTCCGGCAAATATGTCGACGACATTAGCCCTATTTTGGTTAGTTGTTGGTTTAGTCATACTCATTGTAAGCTCAAAGCTCGTTGTTTGGGGCGGCGTCGGCTTCGCTAAATACATTGGCATTTCAGACGTTGTCATTGGCTTAACGATAATCGCAATCGGCACCAGCCTACCTGAGCTGGCCGCTTGTATTGCCAGTGCCTTAAAAAATGAACCCGACATTGCCATTGGCAACATCATCGGCTCAAATATGTTTAATTTATTGGCGGTACTCTTTATCCCAGGCTTAATTGCCCCCGGAAAGGTACCTGATGTCGTCGTGAATCGTGATTTATACGTCATGGCTGGCCTCACACTACTCTTTTTTGCGATGGCCTTTGGCTTACGTAAGCCTGGCAGAATTAATCGCTACTATGGCTTTATTTTACTGTCTCTGTTTATTGCTTATCAAATTTTCTTGTTTACTGTTGGCTCGGGAGAAAAAGTAGTTTAGCATCTACTAAATGCTCAAAATTCTGAAGTTAACAAGCCAAAGATCCTCTGATTATTTCATTAAACAGAGGCTTCTAAGGCACATCCCGACAAATAATAAATGGCAATCTTTAATTCGTGCCATTGAATATAAGGTGTAATATGACAAACTTTCAGTATAGAAATTTTTAAAATGACAAAAGAATTATTTTTAAGCCTCGGCCGCGCAGTAATTGAAAATGAAGCTAATGCAGTATTAGCGTTAAAAGACCGAATTAATCATGATTTTGCCAAAGCCTGCAGCTTATTATTTGAATGCAAGGGTCGAATTGTCGTGACTGGAATGGGTAAATCTGGGCATATTGGCGGTAAAATAGCCGCTACTCTAGCGAGCACAGGCAGCCCTGCATTTTTCGTTCACCCAGGCGAAGCAAGTCATGGCGATTTAGGCATGATAACCGCCCAAGATACTGTATTAGCAATTTCTAATTCGGGTGAAACTCAAGAAATATCAACTATCGTTCCTCTTATAAAACGGCTAAATATCCCTCTCATTGCCATGAGTGGCGACAAAAACTCTACTCTTGCTCGAGAAGCAGATGTTAATCTCGACATTAGTGTCGAGCAAGAGGCTTGCCCATTAGGCTTAGCGCCCACATCCAGTACAACCGCCACACTGGTGATGGGAGATGCATTAGCAGTTGCATTGCTTGAAGCGCGAGGCTTTACTGAAGAAGATTTTGCGCGCTCTCATCCTGGTGGTAGTCTCGGTCGCAAACTGCTGCTCTTAATTGATGATATCATGCAAACAGGAGAACAAATTCCACGCGTCCCGTTAGAGGCCAGTTTACGCCAAGCTTTGTTAGAAATGACGGCAAAAAGCATGGGCATGACAGCAATCGTCAATAGTCAAAATCAAGTCATCGGGATTTTTACCGACGGTGATTTAAGACGTGTATTAGACAAGGGAATAAATATATTAAACTGCGATGTAAAAGACGTTATGACTTCAGAATGCAAAACGGTGCAGGAAAAAATATTAGCAGCAGAAGCGTTAAACATAATGGAAGTTGGTAAAATTAATGCCCTGTTAGTCGTTGATAGCAAACAACAACTGATCGGTGCCCTGAATATGCATGATTTACTAAAAGCGGGTGTGGTTTAGTTCAGACTGGATTTTTTGTCTAGCTTTATTGAGGCTCTGAACAATTCATCCGTGAATTGTCAGAGCACGACAAGAAAAAAATGCGATTTTTTCTTGTCTCACAAAATCAATCGC
>QIKQ01000199.1 GCA_003233075.1 Gammaproteobacteria bacterium | reverse complement strand
AAAAACCATCCGGTAAGCTAAATGTGTTTATACAACACCAAGCCAGCATATTCCGTTGCTTGACTTGAGGTTAACACTACACACTCTTTTTCCCGTTAGCAATACTCCATATGGAGTATATTTTAAATTAATTTTCAACTTAAACACGATGGCAATGGCATCTTTCCAGTCGGTTATTTGCGTTACATTTTTATAATGCGTTGAACATGAGTTTTTGCCGTAAATTTGCTAAAACCTTCTGACCTTTCGCATTGGTAATTTAAGAAAGGGGTAAGCGAGCACTGTCAAATTCGAGTGATTCAGAGGGGTAAAAAACAACTACCTGGAACTTGGTTGAGACTTGGATAAATAAACTTTAAGCGGCTCACTGGTGTAAAATTTGTAGGCTAGAAATAAAAGAGGAATGCCAACTAACAAAGACCAGATTAACGAACTTGTATAATTCCCTTTACTCACAACCATAACAAACATACCCATACTAAGTGCATGCAGTGTATCTAAACCTATAGTGATAACGGAAATAACTCTCGCCCATGGTGCTTTTTTTACTAGTCCACCAAGAGCAGCTATCGATAAAACAATAATTATTATTTGTAAAATCGGATATTCTATAAAAACAAAATTTCTTTCAAAGAGGGTTTGAACGTTTGACCCAATAGCTGAGACGTTATTCAGTAGCACATACCCTAAACCTAAGTAGCCCCAATTTACAATGCTCGGCTTCATACTTAAAAAAGTATATCCGGCGTGCCCGTATCAATATCGACAGCCTGCACGGATGAGATACCGAACGTAAGAAATGCCGTCGTTAATAAGTGATTTTAATTTCATAATAAAACTCCTTAGTCCTTAAGATTGAGTTTAAAAAAATTATTTAGCTTCGTCAGTTTTACAACACGTTACAAAAACTATTCGGAAAGCTAAATGTGTTTATACAACATCAAGTCAGCATATTTCGTTGCTTGACTTGATGTTAACACTACACACTCTTTTGTCCGTTCGCAATACTCTATATGGAGTATATTTTAAATTAATTTCAACTTAAACACGATGGCAACGGCATCTTTCCAGCCGGTTATCTGCGTTATATTATTTTATAATGCGTGAACATGAGTTTTTGCCGTGAATTTGCTAGAACCTGCTAATGTTTTACATTGGCAATTAAAAGAAAGAGGTAAGCGAGCGCTGCCAGCCGTCGAATTGCTTTTTCTCGAAAGTAAGAGGAAGTGATCGCTTTCTTGAAACAGAGTAGATAAAGAAAAACTTTGTTGTTGATTATTAGTTAAAGGGAAAATTATGCAGAACGTGGCGGAGGCCTGGATAAATAAGCCTTAAGGGGTTCACTGGTGTAGATTTTATATGCCAAGAACAGAAGAGGGATATAAAATATTGGTGCTGATACCAGTGACGATAGTAATATATCAGTGACCTCCTTGATATCGATAGTAAGATATGCGTATATAGTGAAACCAATCACCGAAATCACCTCCGCAACTATAGCAATGATAGCGATAATCCTTGCCCATGCAATTCTTCTTGCTAACCCAATAATCGCTACTATTGATACAATAGCTGAAATTACGGGAGCAACCGGAAAATGCCTATGATTATCTCCAACTGTTTGATAGCCATCCTCTACTGTATATTTATCAGTTACTATATGTTGAAAGCCACCTATTGCAAATTGATAATTACCTAAAAAAACACCTAACATTTGGACGACAGCGTCCAATACGAGGTATCCTAGTACCAAATAAATAGCCCAGATTAGTATCTTTGGTTTCATTCCTGTCTACCTTCTGGTATTTAAATATTAAAAAACACCAAACCTCTCGGAAATTAAACGAATACTGGCAATTACGGCCAGTATTCGTAGCTGCCTAGTTTTATATTAACGAGAGACCCACTTTACGCTAGTATCGCGAGGATTTATACTTATCTCCCAATAATAACCAGAAACCACCTACTATTTTTTCCGTTGGCAATACTCCATATGGAGTATTTTTTCAATTAATTTCAACTTAAACACGATGGCAACGGTATCTTTCCAGTCGGTTATCTGTGTTACATTTTATAATGCGTTGAACATGAGTTTTTGCCTTGAATTTGCTAGAACCTGTTGATCTTTAGCATTCGCAATCTAAGAAAGAGGTAAGCGAGAATTTCCAAATCTAAGTGATTCAGAGAGGTAAAAAAACAACTACCTGGAACTTGGTTGAGACTTGGATAAATAAATTTTCAGGGGTTCACTGGTGTAAATTTTGTAGGCTAAGAATAAAAGAGGGATGCTAAATATTAGTGATGATGCCAGTAATAATGCCATCCCCTCGATATCGAAAGTCAGATATAAGTTAGTGCTTAAACCAGTCGTTATAATTCTATCAGCAACTATAACAATGAAGGCGACAATTTTTGCCCATGCCACTCTTCTTGATAGCCCAATAATCGCTGCTATTGACATAGCGGCAAAAATTAATCGAAAACTATCATCTATTATTGTATATTGAAGAAAACTACTACCTAACGATCCGATGCCAGCATCCAGTACGAAGCATCCTAATACCAAATAAATCCAGATTAGTATACTTGGCTTCATACTTTACTACCTCTGAATTAAGCATTAGAAAAACATAAGACCCTGGAAATGAAACGAAGTTTGATTTAAACAAATATTCTGACAGAATGAATAAAAGCAAGCAAGCAGATACCAGACTAAAAATTAAATTTCTTTTCAAGACAAGTCTGTATAAAAAAATTCTGAAAGGTTAAGAATAACTTTACTGCTGCTTTCCGGAGACAATGTATTTATTCATATCGCTTTTCCCAAATCTCCCGTAAACGATAGTTTCACGCCAGTGCAGGACAGGTAATACTTGAGGGGGGGGGCAGTTGTATTACTTCAGTTGAAAGCGGAGAACTCCGCTTTCAACTGAAGTAATACAACATTACGACAACATTCCGGAGTAGAGGCGTGTACCAACAATCTTGAAGTATGAGGATTAAACGTTTTGCCTGTCTTATGGCCAAGATCGGCTTGAGTGCCATGTAGCTTTATCTATTCAACCGTCGGTTTCCTGATTTCCACATTGTTCATTATCATATCCATCATCGAGCGCTTTTGTTCAAAAAGTTGTTCGAGCATCGTGTATTGCTCCTGATATAGAATACCGATGGCATGCTCAAGAATACGCGCGTCGCGCTGTGCCACTTCAGAGTTAGCTTTTTCCCAATCAAAATCAGCCGACAAGGTTTTTATGCTGTCACTCATCGCCATAGATCCGCCGGGTTCGGCACTCATCACGGCCAGCAACTGCTCCTTTTGAGCAGAATCCAATGGCAGTGCAGCATCGCCCATTGCGGTCTCAAGCACCAACACAATCTGCCGATCCTCATGGGTACGCTCATAGGTTTTGTAGTCTTCATAGCCCTGCTCACCCAGGAGTACCTGAATTTTATTGTTCAGCACCGTTTCCTCTTGTTTGATCTTCGCCAGTACATCCTCGTCCACACTCAAATCCAGCATACCGTCTTCATCGACTATTCTGCTCGGGCCAAAAGCCTGTCTGACGCTTAATTCCTTATCGACAATCAACTCGAAAAAATCTCCAGCCTGCGCATCGGACAATTCTAAAGTGGCGATCAGGTCTGCATACCTGATTTCGAGTCCCTCCATAATCTGGGCACGCATGCTGGCTTTACCGGCTTCGCTGTCCATCATTTTGTCCATGTATTCGTTCATATTCTTAGTGAACCTAGAGGCATCGTCGACCGCAGGCGCCGGAAAAATATCGGCCTCCGGCACGATGTGACTTGACTCGATCTCAACCTTTAAATCGACAATACGCTGCTGCAATGCAGAGATTTGCGTGTCGCGATTAGTAATTTTTTCGGTTGCTATCCGAATATCCTCGTCCATTTTCGCTGCCCGGGTTTCAATCTGATCTACTTGTTCACGCAACAGAGCCAACCCGGTGTCGGGCTGCGCATCAGGTCGATCATCCGTTCGATCAACCATTAATAAGGTCGCTCCTACCCCCAAAGCAAGCCCGACCAAACTCATTAGCAGTGATTCGTGTTTCATGATGTATCTCCCGAAAACTTCAAGGTCAAAGTTGTGTTGTACAGCACACTGATTTGTTAGGGACCTAGCATTTATTAAAATACCAAGATATGTATAAAATGCAACGAATGAAATAAACGTAAACCTGAATTCAGGCTACTAAATTTAATAGTAATGATAAAAAAATATTCTCGTACTAATAGCTTCAATGGCTATGACAAGATACGAGACAACTTTTGACCATGGTGCTAGTTTGATAACCCCAACTCAAAGTAACCGCTGAAGCAATAACAATAAGAGCAGGTAATATTGGGTAATGAAAAAGGTTAACACTACCGACTATGTTTTCCATTCGCAATACTCCATATGGAGTATTTTTTACATTAATTCCATTTAGGTAAACCACCGCCTCTGGCGGTGAGACTCAAATAGGCTCTGCCGTTCCGGCGTGCAAGAGCGGAGAATGGTCTCCTTC
>QIKQ01000356.1 GCA_003233075.1 Gammaproteobacteria bacterium | reverse complement strand
GTCGTTTGCTTTGCCCGATTGGCTGAAATTGCTTAATATTTACTCTATCAATACAGCATTACAGATAGAAATAATATTTTAATTCATTCTGCCTTAAATTGGCTTAAAAGACCCAAGCAATAAGTTGAAATGGGTCAATTTATAGACATTAAACTTACTTTTTACGATGCACATTGACAATATTTGGTAACTGATTAATTTTTACCAGTAACTTGCTGAGTTGCTCTATGTTGTGAATTTCTAAAGTTAAGGTAATTTGCGCCATGCGATCTTTTACATCAGTTAAGGTGTTTACAGCTAAGACGTTAATTTTATCCGTGCTTAAAATCGAGGTAATATCGCGTAATAAGCCCTGTCGATCATAAGCTTCGATTTTAACATCGACAGGATAAGTCGAATCAGTCGTCGAACTCCAATCAACTTCGATTAATCTTTCTAAATCCTCTTCTTTACCTTGCGTTATATTCGAACAATCTTGACGATGTATAGTCACGCCGCGACCTCGTGTGATGAAACCTATAATTTGATCATTCGGCACAGGCATGCAACATTTCGCAATATGCGTTAGGAGATTGCCTACCCCCAGTATGGTGACATCGCTTGGTTTTTCTGGCTTATGGTCATAATGCGTCGTGCGTAAAATATTGGCTTCATGATTTTCAGGTACTAAAATTAATTGCGCTGCATTGACAATTTGACTTGGTGTTAATTCGCCACGACCCACCATAGCCAGAAACTCATCTACATGCTGTAATTGAAAACTCGCGGTTAATTTTTGTAGGCTAACATTGTTTACTCCAACTCGATTTAGCTCCTTGTCGATCAGAGACTTACCATCGGCAATATTTTTATCCAAATCCAATTGTCGAAACCAGGTTCTGACTTTTGATCTTGCTCGGGAGGACTTCAAATAAGATAAATGTGGATTAAGCCAATCGCGACTGGGGACACCATTGCGAGTCGTCAGGACCTCAACTTGCTCACCACTTTTAAGCTCATAGGTTAAAGGCACGATGTGCCCATTCACCTTAGCGCCACGACATCGGTGCCCTATATCAGTATGAATGGTATAAGCGAAATCTAAGGGCGTCGCACCAGCAGGCAGATCAACCACCCTACCCTGAGGCGTTAATACATAAACCCGATCTTGAAATACTTCGGCTTTAAATCGATCAATAAAATCATCGGCATCCGATTCCTCTTCTTTCCATTCAAGAATCTGTCTTAACCAGTTTATTTTCGCTTCATACTTTGCGTCAAACTGCGAACCTTCCTTGTATCGCCAATGCGACGCGACACCTAGCTCGGAGTGTTCATGCATTTGCCGAGTTCGAATTTGAATTTCGACAGTTTTTGATTCGGGACCAACGACAGCCGTATGTAAGCTTTGGTAGTCATTTTCTTTAGGCGTCGCTATGTAATCATCAAACTCCTTCGGCACGTGTCGCCACAAGCCGTGCACCAAACCAAGCGCCGCATAACAATCTTTGACAGAAGACACTAAAATTCTAACCGCCCGAACGTCAAAGACTTCATTGAAGTCAATAGACTTACGATTCATTTTCTTCCAAATACTATAAATATGTTTCGGTCTCCCGCTTATCTCCGCCTCAATATCGGCATTTTTCAATTCAGCATTTATTTGTTCAATCACTTTGCTTATGTATTTTTCACGATCAATGCGTTTTTCGGCGAGCAGTTTTGCGATTTTTTTATATTTTGATGGCTCTAAATAGCGTAAAGACAAGTCCTCTAATTCCCATTTTATTTGCCAAATGCCTAAGCGATTTGCTAAGGGTGCGAAAATTCCTAGGGTTTCTTCCGCAATAGCAATTTGTCTTTCATGTGGTAAATAAGATAGTGTCCGCATATTATGTAAACGATCAGCGAGTTTAATTAAAACGACGCGAACATCTTCGACCATCGCTAATAACAATTTTCGTAAATTCTCAGCCTGGTGTTTTTCACGGCGTAGTATATGAGTTTGCGATCCAGGATACTCTTTAAGTAATTCCATTTTGGTTACCCCATCGACTAACTTGGCAACTTCAGGTGAAAACTCATTAGAGACCTGTTCAATACTGACCTCGGTATCTTCTACTACGTCATGCAGTAAGGCAGCACACAGTGTTTCTTCATCTAAATTTAGTTGATTTAGAATTTGCGCAACGGTAAATAAATGGCTGACGTATGGCTCACCCGAAACTCTTTTTTGCCCGGCATGAGCTGACATAACAAAAAAAGCAGCTTTCTTTATTAGCTTAGAGTCACTTTCACTACGCTCACCAATTAAGTTCGCAAGGCTTTGGTCAAAATCAAAACCTTCTTTGTCATAATTAATTGATTTGTCCGTTGTTTGAACCATAAATTTCTAGCTTTTGTGCGTAATTATTAAGTTATCCTGTAATACCTTAGAATATATGGGATTGAATTAGCATGAATACAATAGCGATAATATTAGTCACTAAAAGTAATTATACAACATCGCTTTATGCAAGGAGATTATAACTTTTCTTGAGCATTATAACGGCGCTACTCTATAGTGATACAGAGCCTGCACTTGTCTTGTGCACGCCCTCTTAGATCGCACATAAATTATAGATTAATATAAGCTATAGATTCATCACTTCACTGACGTAACTGCCAGGTTCTGGTTCTATTCCAGTATCATTATGAAAGAAGAATATTCCCCCTTCCTTAAAGCCCACCATTGTGCCAATTGGCATTGATAGGAAGGCCAATACCTGTGGGGCTCTCACCACCACTTCCCAAAGCGTCATAATCGAAAAATTACTTTCATCAGTCTGATCAATCTCCGGATTTCCGGTGTTAAAGCCCCATCCCGAGTCATCTGGCTTTTGATAATCTAACTCAAGACGATTCATGGACATTGGCAAACGATCGAAACCAGTAACGACGAGTGCGGTTTGCTGCAATGAAGGCATGTCAAAATCATAACCAAAACTCTCAGGCACATATACATGCTCAAGACTTTTCATTAACATGAAAGTCAAATCATTGGTCCAGGGCACAGAATCATTTTCAATATCTTCGGCAAGTGCATTTTCGAGATCTGGCATAGAAAAACTTAGTTTATTATTATTCACTGAACAAACCAAAGTAAATCCCAGATATTGAAAAGTTTGATCAGTCTCAAATATTGCACCTTCTTCGATATATTCCTTCAAATAATTTACCAATTGATCTACATTCGGCCCCTTATACTCATCCGAATACTCTATTGTAAACTCGGAAATATTTTTGCCCTTTACTTGAGTAACTAACTCCATCACTTTTTCCTAACGATATCTAGATTTCGCATTCTAACATTGGATAGGAATTGAAAAAACGCTTAATTTGTGGCTAGTGTAATACTGCATGAAAACAATATTGCTGCAACAGGCGCCCAAAGAATTCGCTCCCATTTACTTCGAGTTACTATGTTTAGAACTGCACCTAAGCCAGTAAATACAACAACAGCCCATATTGCGGCTTTAGAAAAATCGAAAAATGAATCGAACATTAGGCCTACACGAGTTAACACTATTAGTGCAAAAATAAATAGCACCATTATCTGAATTAGAACGACAATGCGCATGATAGGCGGAATTCGACCGGGATATTTTCCACCCATCGCCGCTTCACCCAAAGGAGCACCGAGCGCAAGCGCTAGTTGAAATAAAACAACAATCGCAGTTAATATACAAACACTGTAGCCATATAAATCTGCATCAGTTTAATTCCGAATCACTTTTAGCAGATAAATTCAGTTTAAATTCGATCTTTTCGCCTGTGGTAGTAACCGTTTCAATATGACATGTTGCTGGGAATTGATCATCTAAAAAACTGAATTCAATGAACGCAAAGCGTATTGCCGCAACTGAAACACTCTCTACTGCTAAATTTTCTTTAAATTTGTTTCGCAGGGCATCGGCTGATAGCTTTAATTCGTTTGTAATATTTGTCAGCTTTGGATCAAAACCCGGCCCTAAAAGATTAATATTTATAGTTTCAACTCCTGCATTGTGGCACTGTTCGCCAAGATGAGGATGTAAAAAACACAAGCCACTGACAGCATACTGTGCCGTGAATTGTATAATGTTTTCTATTTTATTTCGGTAACTCATAATTGTTATTATTTTGACCAAACAGCATGTATTTATAAATTCATTTATTTATTAACTTTTTCTGTTTTCTGTTTTTCTGCTTTCCTGACTGACTCTCTGAGTCAATCAATAATCTTTGATAAATTACTTTTTGGCCCGATAAGTTCTCTTAACGAAATCTTGTAATTGCTTGATCGTTAGTTTTTGTGCCGTGTCTTTAACTCCAACTGCCCCCGCTTTAATGTCAAGCTTTTTGTCATCAATACGTATTTTTAACTCTTCTTCGATGGACAGGATAATTTCAACAATATCTAAGGCGTCTCCCGGGATGACTTGCTTAGCAAATGGTAACTTAATCTTAACCTGGCCTGGTTTTAGATTCATTATAATTTTAATGTGCTTTAACACGACCCTATCTGTATCAATTGCAGCTGCTTGACTAGAGCCAA
>QIKQ01000134.1 GCA_003233075.1 Gammaproteobacteria bacterium | reverse complement strand
TTCGGGCTTCATTAAGGATACACTTAACTCGCTGCGCGAGTTCTGATAATCCGTCTCGCTACGAAGTGCTGTGAGAAAAGCGGGCTAGCTGCTGCCCCAAAAAAAGACGCAATTGCGCTTAAAGTCGCTTGTTGGAAAAAATATAGGACAATAAATTAACCATATTTCTCGCATCATCAATGCCGCGATGATGTCTGCCTTGTAATTCTATACCAGCCATTTTTAGGGCACCCGCCATACCAAATTTTTTACTTAAGTTTTGATTTGTTGAAAAAAGTTTTTTAATATTAATATGCTCTGAGGTAAACGGATACGCTACCTGGTGAAACTTACAATCCTGTACAAATTGAGATTTATCGTAATCACCCCAGGAACAAAATACAAAATTATCATATTGATACATCCAAGATTTAAACTGTTCTATTGCATACTTAAAATCCATCGCTTGATCGACATCGGCTTGAGTAATACTAGTCAGCTTTGTGCAAAATGGCGTTAACTGAGAATTACGACTTGGCCTAATAAATATTTCAAATTCAGAAACAGATTCTAACGTATTGCTATCAACCATGACCGCACCTATTTCGATTATTTCCATTTCTTGACGTGAAATAGTTTTTTGATCGCAACAAGTCGCCTCAAGATCAACTACTAGATAATATTGATAGGAGACCATCTTTATTATTTATCTCGCGCCCCAGCCAACACACTTTCAAAAAGAAAATTCCATTTTGGATCGTGATCAGACGTTAGACTTATTGGATATCTTAACTTTTCTTGCGGCATATTGGTTAAACGTTTCGCAAACGCAGGAATTGATTTCGCATAAAATACCTTTTCATCGAAGTTTTCACCGGAATTAATAGCAGTGCGATATGACAAAGCAAAAAGAGACTAAGAAATATCCAAAACTCAGCAGAAAAGTACGTCGCTAAAGCTGTGGTGAAAGTTGAGTTTGAAGTTCCAGCGATATAAATATAAGGCGCGAAACAAAGCAAAATAATACCAGCGTAAAGCGCTACGACCATATAAGCAGTTCGATTCACAATATTATCCCAAAATAATAATTTCAAAAAGTCTAACACATTTCCCTTGTAAATTATCTTTAGGCATTCTATCTCAGTCCAAGTTAATTAATGGTCTACAACACTTGCCCACCCTTTAAACCTATTTGCACGACTATTTTTCATTTAAGTTAGTCTCATGCTTATTTACTAATAAATAAACTAATTTATACACGTACTTCTCTCGCTGTTTTACAAGAAGACTCTGAACTTCTCTAATAAAACAGACGCTGTGCCGAACTGCGTAAAACTCGGCTATTTACCCCAGCGGGGCGCTTTTGCTCCGGAGGGGTTACAGTGCGCGTTCTTCGTTGGGGTTATTAGGCAACGCACGCCAATCTCTCCCAGCGAAGAGGAGTCCGGCCAATGATTATCATTGACCACGATAATATTTACCTTCACCTAGGTGAAGTGGAGTTATCTGACTTAGCACCAATCGAGTTAGAAACAGTCAGGCTACTAATCGGCCATGAGGCAACTAGCTTCATTGATAGTGGTGATTTGGAAAATTATTTAATTTGTCTCTTTGACGATAGAATAAAAAACCAGATCCAGCTGCCAAAATTATTTGGTAATGAACCGATTATTGTCATTGAACGCAAAGTTCCGAATATTAAAGAATATTTATGCTTAGCTGAAATGTCATTAATAGGCCTGATTATTGATAGTATTCGAAGTGTACAATTCTATTTATACACGGGCAATATTAAATAACTCAACAGCGTGTCCGTCACACGCGCAAGATTTTCTTGCATGCCTAATTTTAATTAGGCAGACGGCTTTACATATTAAAAAATTTTACTATGCTGTTACACGATACTTGATGGTCAAGCTGGATCTAGTTAACCTGGAGTCTAAACATGGAAAATGATTTTACAATACTAAAAACCGGAATACTAAAGGTTAGTTACGATGAAAACAACTGTTGCGATGCCTACGTCAGTTTTATCAATGATTCATCCTTAGTCTTAACCGATGTTATTCCACTCAAAGGCCGGTCACCTGCATGGGAAGACCTCAAGTGCGAAGTCCATCACGACACCATGGCATTAACAAAAAACTTAGCCATTCGAATGTCCCCTGATTGGAAACCAGGAAAATACGCTCAAGTTAGGATTAAGCCCTATGTCACCGAGTATTGGCGTAAATCACTTGAAAAAATAGAACGTGACAACTTATATGGAATTAAACAAATCAAATCTGCCTTTGAAATTTTATTTCAATATGAAGAGCTGGGCGAAGGCTCACTTCGCATGTATTGCGAATTACCGAATGGCACACCTGAAATAATAATTCCCGCTGGTGATTGGGAATATAAAACAAAAAATTACATTTTGGCCTCGGACAAAAAAACTCTTAACTAGACTCTTAACCTAAACATATACCATTATTATATTTGAATTCACTACTATCCTGCTAACTTTAGTCTTATTTCATGAAAAACAGTCATTTGAAGATATAACGAAAGAATGAGTAAGGGAGACATGAAACTAGAAAATGATCGTCTTTGCGAAGCGGTGTGCCGCTGAAGCAATCTCGTCAATATTGTGAGTTACCTCATATCGACAATGTCGATATTGATAAGGAGATTGCTTCGGAGCGTTCTGTGAACACACCTCGCAACGACCAATTCCTTTTACTTATTAAAATATTTGATTTCAGAAATGAATAAGCGACGCGAAAATAATATTATGCGGCTTTTGCCCCCAAGAACACATTAGGCGGGATAGGACAATCTAGAATTTTGGCAACCATGCGTAACAGCTCATATTCTTGCAAAATAATTTCGCCATCAAACATGGCACAATGAAAACATGACTCTAAAAAGTTTTGCTTTAAAGCTGGCGATGCGTGTACCAGGCTAAGTAAAGCTTTTTTAATCATTGAAAACTTAATCGCATTAAGTCTAGGAAATTCTTCTTTTTTATATGCCGCATGCTCTAAAGTACTTTTATACGCAGCCGATTTTTCCTGCTTATCATTATGACCATAATGTGCAAATAAGGCAAAAATTAGTTTAAAGTTTTTTTCAACGGACTTTTTTGATTTAAATTTGATTTTAGGCTCTCGAAGCAAACCAGCTCGTAAATCCGCCTCAACCGTAATGAGTACAATAATTTCGAATAAATCTACCCGGCCATCAAACATGATTAATTCACGCATTACACTCAAAAAAGACTTTCGCTTTTCATCTTCAAGCTCGCGAACGACTGGACTAACAAGCTCAAGCAGGGGAAATCGGAATCCCGGCCCAAGATCAAGTATAAAGGGATATAGTTTATAACATTGCTTAGCTATCAGAACACTGTCGCTTTGACTGACAAAATTGATTTGTTTTTCACGACGATTATCATTATCATCGAACAAGAGACAGTATACTAATGCACATGCACCAGATACTGTACTCATCGCTTGATAAATAGCATCCGGCATAGCTTGACGAATTTCCTGGCCATAACTAACTTGTTTGTCACTCACAGTACCAACCGAATCCATAATTTGCTTTGCATTTACTTGATGGTGTACAGCGGTTTTGTCGTTAGTCTGCTGAAAATCATCGACAGTTTGAAAATCATATGTTTCATTAGTATGTGTACTTGAAAAGCTGCCTGTATATTTCAACGCTTCGCCTCTAGCAACTGCATGTGCGCTATCGAAGTTGGTATTTGACTCAGCGCTAAACGCCGATACTGTCTCATTTTGCTTATTACTGGCTAAGCCCGCACCTTGTTTAGACTCAGTTTCGAGATTGCTTTGCTCTGTGACTGATTCCGATCCTGCTAGATGTATTACCTCCTGCATTGGCGCGTTTATATCAAACCCAGGTGCGACACGTTTAATGCGTTCTTCTAATGGTGGATGACTTGCCAACCAGGCTGAATTTATTTTCAGAGTCACTGCATCGCCAAAAAAGAAGTGACTCATTTCACCAGCCATTGCATTATTGACGTATGAGCCATAGCTGGCTAAGCGAATTTTATTCAGTGCTTGTGCTATCCCTTCTGGATTACGAGTAAACTGTACCGCAGAAGCGTCCGCTAAAAACTCGCGCTGCCTTGATAAAGCACATCGAATTAATTTGCCGAATAATAAACCAATGTATCCAATCGTCACTAAAATTCCACCTATTACAAAAAGGCCTAGCGCTCCACGGCCATTATAGTGGGCACGACCGCGAAAGCTCGTCGATCTTAGGAAAAAGCTTCCTAAATTACCAATCACCATGATGCCGCTGAGTATGCCCATCATTTTAATATTCATGCGCATATCGCCATTTAATATATGACTGAACTCATGTCCGATAACACCTTGCAATTCATCCCTACTGAGTTTATCGAGCAAACCTTTAGTAACACAAACTATCGCACTATTTGCAGAATAACCTGCGGCAAATGCATTCATGCCACTTTCGCTAGGCATAATATATACCCCAGGTCGGCTAATGCCGGCCGCAATTGCCATTTCATCAACAATATTCATTAAAACTTTTTCTTGTGG
>QIKQ01000335.1 GCA_003233075.1 Gammaproteobacteria bacterium | reverse complement strand
AGTGCAAACTTAAAATATTGAATATCGAGGTGTCACTATCGCCAGTAACTGACATCAACTAGATCGTCGTTGCGAGCCCGAACAAAGTGAGAGGCGAAGCAATCTCCTGACTATTTTTATGAAATATAATTATTTAAGTAAACACCTGGACCCACCAAGCATAAGCTTGAACCAAAATTGAGCTAACTTTAAAACAATAAATAAAATATTTTGGTGTAATCTACCAACTATAATTTCCTAATACTTGCTGTTTTAGAATTATACACACTTGAATATTAGACGATTTAAGATGTAAATTGGATTTAGAATACAGATTCAACTACCCCTGATTGAGGTTAACCATATGTTATGTCGCTACAACTTAATTATGTTTGATAAATGAAAATAAGTGACTTCTTCCAAGGTACGCTTGGTGCCAATCTAACCAACTCACGGTGGTCGTGGGGCGCATTTAATCCGACCACCAATCAACTTTTTCTAAGAGTGTGGGAAGACCAGCTTGAAATAGTTTCTGGTATCGAGCGTATTTCCATTCTTAGAACTAAAAGAAGTGGAAAGTCTGCGGGTTATCCAGAACGGAAGAGGCATATTGAAGAGCTTAAAAAAGGTGCAGAAGGATACGGCGTACTCTGTTCTGCGAAAGAGACTCAAAGTGGCGGACGAGAGATAGCGAAATTCGATCAGAATTTATTGCTTAAATTTGGTAAAATTATCAAGAACAATGATTGCGTGTATGCACACATCATAGATCGTGTACTGGTAGAGAAACTTTCTCACAGAAAGACCGCGCATAGTACAATTGTACCCGATCTAAAATCAATCAATAATAATAGAGATATTACAACCAGAGAGACTTTAGCGAATGCGCGCGTAGGACAAGGCGCATTTCGTGTCCAAGTTCTCGATCTGTGGGGAAGGAGATGTTGTGTTACTGGAACTAAAGTACTCGACGCTATACGCGCCTCGCATATCAAACCATGGCGTGAATCAGATAACAATGAGCGCCTTGATCCAAATAATGGCCTTCCGCTAGTTGCGACTCTTGACGCTCTTTTTGATGCAGGATTGATTACGTTTTCAGCAAACGGTATACTGTTAACGTCGAATCAGTTGAAAAAATCTGAAATCACTTTACTCAGACTTACTAAACAACGGCTCTAGCAAGCGCCCAGCGCTAGTACTTCAGAGTATCTTTCATATAACCGAAAAGCAGTGTTCCTGAATGAAGAAAACGCGACATAACCAACAGCACAACAAGGACGCGCCGACAAGCGGCGCGCCTGTTAGCTGCGACCGTTACATTTCACTATTACAGCCCTGTCTATAGGTGCTATAATTAGACCTATTAACAGGTCTTTTAAAAGGGCAGCAATAGATGAAAACAAAATTTTCGGAAGACATAGTTCCGCTATCGGATTTGAAAATTAATCCTGGAAAAATCGTGAATCAAGCAAATAATACACGTCGGCCAATTCTATTAACTAGTAGAGGGCGTGGAGTTGCTGTTGTTCAAGGTCTTGACGAATATGAAGCTCAAGAAGAAGAACGTGCATTTATGAGAGCAATAGCTCAAGGACTAACTGAGATTAAAGAGGGAAAAGAAGTTTCTCTTGATGAAGTCAAAGAAAAGCTCGGGATTAAATCTTGAAAATATTATTTTCTGAATCTGCGTTAAGAGATTTAGAAGACTTAAAAATATTTTATATAGAAGAAGGCGTGCCAGAAATTGGTGAGAAATTTATAGTAAAAATAATAAAGCATATAGAAACTATTCCTGATAATCCTAAAATCGGAAGAAAAGTACCAGAATTTAATTTAGAGAATATTCGAGAATTAATTCATGGACTGTTTAGAATAGTATACTTATTAGAAAAGAAATTAATTCATGTTATTCGCATATGGAGGAGTGAGCGACTGTTAAGTTTAAGTGGTACGCCAGCTAATAGTGAAATATAACAATACGCTGCAGGCTGACGCCTCTACCGTCACGCGATATGCTGCACAAAACCCGCACTGGCAACGAGTCGCACCTGAGCTTAACCGTTGATAAGCAGTCAAATAACTACTTGATATGTTCGAAATTGAGAATAATATGGTTATTAAGCAATCTATTTACTGAGAAGAACTATGTCATTGAAATATAAAGAGTTAGAAGGCGACGCCCTACAGTTGGATGAAGAGGAACGGGCTGCATTAGCTTTGCGCTTAATTACTACGCTGGATAAAGGTAAGGATATTCACTCGGAAGAGGTATGGATTAACGAAGCGGAGAAACGGTATAAAGAATATAAGGAGGGGAAAATAGAATCAGTTGCATCTGAGGAAGTATTTAGACAGGCCTTTAAAAAATTAGATGAGTCAAATTCGATATCTATCACCTGCTATCAACGAGATGATGGCAGCAGCAGAGTATTATGAATTAAAAGCAAAAATCTAGGAAGGGAGTTCTTGCAAGAACTTCAATAAGTAACAAATAGCATATTAGAATCTCCCAATTTAGGCCCTTGTGTTAAAGAAGAAGTTCGTAGACGTTTACTTAGTCGATTTCCTTATGCCTTATTGTATCGAATTGACCCCGATGAAATAGTTATTTTGGCTGTGATGGATCAACATCGAGATCCTGAGTATTGGAAGGAAAGATAGCCGCTTATAACAATACACTGAAGTTCGTTCGCTTGGCTCACGGGACGCCGCGTACCACGGCACTCCTTAACTGTTATTTGCTTGTAATATGGCGAGTTAGTAATTAAATATTTTAAGGTTATCAGTTAGAATAGAGTTAGATGTATTGAAGGAAATTACTATGGGTAAAATTCACAATTTAAGTATGCCTGAAAAACTTGAGTTAATAGATGAGCTTTGGGAGAGTGTGCTGAAAGATCAGGATAATCTTGAATTAACCGATGCGCAGAAAGCGGAATTGGATAGGCGTCTTGATCAATATGAAATTGACAAAGACGACGGAGATAGCTGGGAAATTGTAAGGGCAAGGATATCAATTAAGAAATGATGAAACTTACAATTCGCAAGGACGCGGAGGAGGATATCAATGCAGCTTATCTGTACTATGAATCAAAAATGGAAGATCTTGGCGAAGAATTTATTCAGTTCGTGGGTGATTCTTTACAAAAAATAGAGGAATTTCCTATGATCCATTCCAAAATCCGGAAGAATATTCGCCGTGCATTAATCAATAAGTTTCCCTATGGAATCTATTACATAGAAAAAGACGAATCGATAGTGGTGTTCGCTGTACTACATGCGCGGAAAGATCCAGTGAATTGGAAAAGCCGCATATAACAATACACTCAAGATCGTTCGCTATCGCGGCGCTTCGTTAGGCCGGCGCCGACTACGTTGCCGGTCTAACGTTGCGATTAAGCGGCGAGTAAGTGATACTGGGTCGCTAAAGTCGTTAAGGCTGATCACCTTAAAGACGTTAAACCAGTATGGTGTATCACCCTGTAATTGGAGTCATTGCATTAAAATTATAGACTTTAAGTCAATGATACTTTTCACACTCCGGGTACTCAATCCCGAGTTGCGTAGGTAGAGACTGTTTGTATTTAACTTTCATGTACAGGCGCTCGCCTAACAAAGAGATTCAAGCGTACGCTGGAGTTTTTAAACTCATGTGAGTTTATTTAGCGTCGCTTCATCACAACGTTATGTTGAAATAAAGGAAAAAGTAAGTGGCTAATTCGATAATGGTAATCCATCCTTACAAATATGAAGGTATGTGGGTATTTGATGATGAAAAAGTAGGCCTTGTACAAGAGCCTTTTGTTTCTGGTGTAGATGATATTATTGATAAAATGGTTTCAGAGATTTCTAACGCTAGTGAAGGATTTAGTCTATTGTTTTCTTCTGTTTCTTTCCCAGGGCATCAAGCTAAGTTTGAATGGCAAAGAGAAGAGTCAGGTGGAAATTGGTACTACATTAAAAATCTAGAAATGGAAGGTTGGTTGTGTCCGGCGTTATTCAAGTATTTTAAAGGAGCTCCAAAAAATATATATGCACAATTTAAAGTTAAAGCAGCATAATAATACGCTGCAGGGTGACGGTTCTACCGTCACGTGATATGCTGCCACAACCCGCGCCAGCTACGAGTCACACCTGAGCTTGATCGTTAGCCTTCCAAGAGACAAACAACAAATATGGCAAGTGGAAAACAAATACTATTATTTGTACTTCAAGAATTATCTCAGCGTAGTCATAGTGATAACGATTTGGTTGAAGCATCTGATAGAGTAAAATCAGCTTTATGTGCCCATTGTTCTACTTCTGGTGAAACTATGGAGCAAATTAAAAATATAGCTTGGCTGTCTGAAACAGACAAAGATGGATTGATTAAACAAGGGTTAGGAATATCAAAGTCAGAAGTGTTTTTATCAGATATATTTGCAGAATTAATAATAGATGAGAAAATTCCTGACAGAATAAGAAATCGATTTCCTAAGCTCACTCAAGATGAATATACTACAAGTCTTGATATGATTTGGAATTTATTTTCAGCTATTCAATATTGGGAACAATTAAGTAGCGTTGAAAATGAAGGGATTCTAAATATAAATGAAATTGAAAACTCATTAAAAAGTTATTCTAAGTGGATTAAATCTTATGATAAAGAGCCCTGGTAATCATAAATATGGCTAACAAAAAATTCAAGATTGACTTCGGAAGCGCGCACTTTTTTTGCAAAGAGCGCAAAAAAACCCGCCTGTTTCCTCCGCAACTTAGCTTAATAAGGTGCCGCATCCCTCATAGTACAAACTTTTATTGTAAAGCTATCTCTGGAGCGGCCATTCTAATGGCAACTATGTAATTGTAAAAA
>QIKQ01000009.1 GCA_003233075.1 Gammaproteobacteria bacterium | reverse complement strand
TCGAACTAATCTGGGTATAGCTGCTTTTTAAATAACACTTGCGTAATACCCAGGCGTAAATTGGCAAAGCGATTAGCATGCGTATTGTCATCAATTGTGTTGGTGTTACTGAGTATTGATAACTTAATTTAATAAAAATCCCTTTGATGGAAAACAATAAGGTGCCAATCATAAGATAAAGCAATCCTTTTGATATTTCAGATTTACGATTATGGTTTAATTCCACAGTGTTTTCGATGTTAGCTGTACTCATGTGATTCCTAATTATTTGTGCATGCGTAAAAAAGGCCGCGTGTGCGGCCTGTATTAAATATTATTGTTACTAATATTGCATCAACAAGCCGCCCTAAAAGGTTTTGACCACAGAGTTTTCAGCCATAAAGGCTGTTTGCGATTTTTTATTGATGTAATAGTTTTGTGCATATTCGTTTCAGTTCATTGGATTAATGTTGTTGTTGATGGCCATCATAAATCAAAAAAAGGGATATGATAAGATCTAATTTAAATTATTATTATATGTAAACCTAGTTTAACATTTTAGATGTGCGCCGAATCTTTAAATCGACTAATTAGAAAGTTAATAAAACTCCTGACCCTGTGTGATAAGTGCCGAGTGTGCGATGTGATGGCCCAGATATCAGTACTGAGTTTGGAATAATCTTGAAGTATTGGTATTAGTTGTTTCTTTTGAATTGCGTCATGTGCAATAAAGAGAGGTTCTAAGATTATACCCATGCCGGCGATAGCCACGGTTTTTAAAAAATCACCATTATTGGCAATTAGTACCGGATTCATTTTAATCTGATAGTTTTTCCCTTTTGAATTATTAAAGACCCAGCTGTTACTTACATTGAGTAAACTGTAAACTAGGCAATCATGATCAATCAGTTCTTCTGGTGTTTTCGGTTCACCCTTTTTTTTCAAATAGCTGGGGCTAGCGCAAATCACCAGCCTTGCTTTGGCAATTTTTCTTGCGATTAGTGAAGAATCTTGTAATTTGGCAATTCGAATTCCTAAATCAAAACCTTCATGTACTAAATCAATTTGCCGGTCGTTGAAGTCAATATCAAACATAATATTTGGATGCTGTTGTTGAAAATCGATGAGGGCTGGGCCTAAGTGTAATAAGCCGAAGCTCAGAGGGGCAGCGATTTTAATTGTTCCCGATAAATCACCATGTGATTGACTGACTGATTCTTCTGCTTCTTCTAAATCAGAGAGTATTCTAGTCGCTTGTAAATAGAAGCTGTGTCCTAATTCAGTCAATTTCATCGACCTAGTAGTTCGGTGGAAGAGCTGTATGCCGAGACGTTGCTCTAGCTCTGAAAGGCGCCTACTTACCGCTGATTTAGCTATTCCCAGGCGATCGGCTGCTTTACTAATGCCGCCAGCATCCGCTACGTTTGTAAGTATCTGTAATTCCATGAATTTATTCATAAAGTTGGGTAGCCTCAGAATTGTTATCAAATTAAGAACAATGTTTTAAATTTATAGCTGTTTATTCATTAATAAGCAACCGTTAATCTAAGCAGAATTCATCGCTAATAGTTAATTGTCTAGGAGAGCAAAATGGGTATGTCGGTATCAGAAGAAAATATGCAGTCAAACACGTTAAATTTGTTACGCATAGATTCGAGCAGTCAAATGGATAACTCAGTGAGCCGAATGTTGGGCGATCGCTTAATTAGTCACTTCAAGAGTCAGGCTGCAATTAGCCAAACTAGTCGTGATTTAGCGCAAGGTGTTGAATATATAAATAGTGATTGGGTTGACGCCACGTTTACATTGGAAAATGAACGAAACGAAAATCAACGTCAAGTGCTGCTTTACTCTGATAATCTGCTAGAAGAATTAATGGCAGCAGAAGTTATAGTCATTACTGTGCCTATTTATAACTTTGCAGTGCCCGCAGTATTAAAAGCTTGGATTGATCAAATTTCGAGAGCTGGGGTAACTTTTAAATATACAGAATCTGGTCCAGTAGGCTTACTTGAAAATAAAAAAGTGTATATTGTAATAGTATCTGGTGGAGTACCCTTTGCAAGTACAATGGATTTTGCGAGTCCTTTTTTGAAACAGTTTTTAGCATTTATTGGTATTGAGGATGTGAACTTTGTTACTGCAATGCAATTGAATAACGATCGGCAAGGTGCAATTGACGTTGCCGAACAACAAATAGTTAAAATAAACATTAATGATTTTTTATGAATGAACAGATTGCTTGAGTGGTACTTAAACTAAAAAAGGAGCTGAATATGAGCATGAGAAAAATTAAACAATTAGTTAATTCATCTGAAATTTCGGAAGGTGCCGGTGTTACTGTTTTTCGTTCTATTGGTACGTCCTCACTACGAAATTTAGATCCTTTTTTAATGTTAGATCACATGGGAAGCAATAATCCTGATGAATACTTAGCGGGTTTTCCAGAGCATCCACACCGTGGTTTTATTACATTAACCTATATGTTAGAGGGGCACATGGAGCATCGTGACAGCATGGGAAATAAAGGTCAGTTGCGTTCAGGTGGTGCCCAATGGATGAAAGCAGCAAGTGGTGTGATTCACTCTGAAATGCCTAAGCAAGCCGAAGGTTTAATGAGTGGTTTTCAATTATGGATAAATTTGCCCGCGAGCGAAAAAATGACATCGCCTGAGTATCAGGAATTTTCACCTGAAGCGATTCCAGAGGTAAAAATAGAGGGTCACAAAATAAGAGTGATTAGTGGGACTTACCTTGATGCAAATAATGCGGCCACAACGGGACCAATCGTTGATGATACGACTAGCCTTCATTATTTTGATGTAAGTCTCGAATCAAACCAACGGTTTCATCATAATTTAGATGGAAGCTTAACTGGCTTTATTTATGTTATAAAAGGCGAAACGCAAATCGATAATCAAACAATAGCATCACATCAGTTTGCAGCGCTGACTGATGGCGAAAGTTTGGAAGTAAAGGCAATGGCGAATGGTGCACATTTTATTTTTGTAGCAGGTAAATCGATAAACGAACCTATTGTTCAGCACGGTCCGTTTGTCATGAATACCCGAGAGGAAATAGATCAAGCAATTGCAGACTACCAAAATGGTACTCTAGTACAGGAACGAGCGCAGTTTACCAGCGCTTAACATTTTATCGCGAAGCTTAGTATTTAGCGATATTAGGCTTTGCATACTTCTAGTTAACTGTTAGCATGAATTATAACTGAAATAGGAGGCTTGATAGTGATTACAACGAGTCCTATGTTACAAGGCATTTATTAGTTTATTGACTATCACGAAGCAACCATGAAAGTGTATGACATGTTATCTAGTCTGAAAAAACAATTGTTTTTAATGCTAACGATAAAAACAATTCTCTTTACACTGATTGCTTATGCAATTATCTATCTTTACTATTTAATTGCCGGCACACAAGCACAACCATTTCAACAAACCGAAATGATTACCATAGCAATCGCTAGTGGTTTTGGTTACTTAACGAGTGAAATAGCAAACTTGCTAGGCTTGTTTGGTAAGAAGCGTTCGCAGCGTGTCTATTTGGTGCTAGTTATAATGATAATTGCAGTGTTGACATATTACTTCTACTGATAAAATCGTGAAGCGAATTATATTTCGATAACTAGAACGAGTTTGCATGGTTGATTTCTTGGTGAGAAATTTAAAATTAATACACTAAATTTATTTACGCTATCGCTATTTTTAGTTTTATTCGTATCTTGTGTAAGCAAGCCAATACAAAATAGACGTATAGTTAAAGTTAATACGCACTCAATTGAATACGCTTATTCTAGGAAATCATCACCTGTTATTGTGTTTTTAAGTGGTGGTGGTCCTTCGGGTATTAGCGCGTGGAATAAAGTGTATCCAAAGTTATCGAGCAAATACTCCGTGTTTGCATACAATCGTTTAGGGTCGGGCAAAAGCTCAAAATCTAAAGTCCCGCAGTCTGGGAAATATATCGTAGCAACATTACATACTTTGTTGCATAAGAAGAAAATCAAACCACCCTATATACTAGTTGGCCATTCACTTGGAGGCTTGTACGCGAATTTGTATGCGCGATTATATCCAGAAGATCTGGCGGGAGTTGTGATGGTTGATTCTTCGCATCCAGAACAGTTTGAGAAGTTTAAAAAACACAATTTAGAAACTGGTGGCTTGATGCGTTTTATACTGAAGGCCTATAAAAAAATTAATCCTACAAAATATTCCGAAATCGAAGCTTTTCCTGAAACTGCTAAATTCTTAAAACAAGCTCCTCGATTTCCGAAAATTCCACTTGTAGTTATCTCAGCAGCTAAAAAAACAAATAGTAAGAAGCGAATTCGTGTTCAGCAGATAATGCACAGTCTTCATAAAAAATTAGCAAAACTGGCACCCAACAGCAGGCATATATTTGCAACTAGAAGCGGTCACAATATACAGCGAGAACAGCCTGAGATTATAATTGAAGCTGTGCATTGGCTAATGAATTTGAACTGAGTTTTAACCTAGATTAATCAATTGATCGCTTTTGTAAGGTATAACTTCATGATTTACGCTCATTATTAGTGGATCCCAGCGTCACCGAAAGGGTGAACTTGCTACAACCTAAGGACAGCCCTGATTGCCCGCCTGACGTTATAAAAAAACTCCTTAAGGACTAGCCCGCATTTCTCACAGCCCATCTACTGCGACGGCCCAATTGCATACTATGACTCGTTTTCACTCGGTCCAAGCGCTCGACATAGT
>QIKQ01000238.1 GCA_003233075.1 Gammaproteobacteria bacterium | reverse complement strand
GCACGGGCGACCGAAGGGGGATAATTCCATTCTCCCCCTTTGGAAACCCCCAATGGGTTGTGCCCGCAGCAAGCTGCGGGGTAAGCTGAATCTTATAACTGTATCGACGTTTCAAGTAAAGAATTTAGAAATTATTTAGAATATAAAACAGGTTTCCTGAGTTTGAGTGTGGAATAAAATATCACGATCTTAAACTGGAAAAAGTTAGAAATAAGAGGCCTATTTTATAATTTTATAGCAGGGCACATAATTACTGCCTGCTAATTTCATTCGATTTTGGTCCACAAAAGAGGCTAGCAATTTATCCATAGGCTCTATAATTTTAGCGTTACCTCGTATTTCAAAATGTCCAAATTTTTCAATCGCGCGGATGCCATCTTCTTTCACATTGCCTGCTACTACGCCAGAGAACATCCGCCGTAAGTTTGCTGCTAACATATGACGCTCTTGGTCGACGTGTATTTCCAAGTTAGCCATGTTTTCATGTGTCGGTTCGAATGGCTGCTGAAATTCCCGGTCTACCTTTAACTTCCAATTAAAATAAAATGCGTCACCAGTCTCTTTTCGGTAATTTCTAACCGCGGTCATGCCAGCATGCATAATTTGAGCTACTTCGACTGAATTACCGGTCACTATTTTGTATCTTTTTTGCACTTCCTTGCCCAATGTGACGCCAATAAATTCGTCAATTTCTTTAAAGTAATTCTTTGCGCTTGATGGCCCAGTAAATATCAAAGGAAAAGGAATATCCGCATTATCTGGGTGCATTAATAAACCAAGTATATAGAGTATTTCCTCTGCGGTTCCAGCACCCCCTGGAAAAACGATAATGCCATGCCCTGTTCTTACGAATGCTTCTAAACGTTTTTCAATGTCGGGTAAAATGACTAAATCATTAACGATCGGGTTAGGTGATTCGGCGGCAATAATACCGGGCTCGGTAATCCCTAAATATTGACCATCTCGAATACGTTGTTTTGCGTGTCCTATAGTAGCGCCCTTCATCGGCCCCTTCATAGCGCCTGGGCCGCAGCCAGTACAAATATTCAGGCCACGTAAGCCCGCCTGATAGCCAACTTCTTTGGTGTAGTCATATTCTTCACGTGAAATTGAATGACCTCCCCAACAGACAATTAAACTGGGATTGACACCAGGGTGAAAAATATTGGCATTCCTTAAAATATGGAAAATAGCGTTAGTAATTCCATCTGAATTACTTAAATCGAAATGTGGGTTATCTTGAATTTTATCTTTGACGTAAATGACATCTCGAAGTACAGCAAACAAATGCTCGCTAATGCCCTTAATCATTTTCCCATCTACAAATGCACTGCTGGGCGCTGATTTTACGTCCAGCTTAATACCCCTTTCTTGCTGAATGATCGTAATATCAAAATCTTTGTAGCGCTCAAGCAACTCCTTGGCATCATCTAAGCTGTTGCCCGAATTAAGAACTGCGAGTGAACAATTGCGAAAAAGCGTATATAAGCCACCCTGACTAGTATCCAGTAACATACTGACTTCTGCTTGAGATAATATTTCCAGATGCCTGTCGGGAGAAATGATTGCATCAACTACTTTATATTTCATAATATTATTCTTTTTGATTTAGTCTTTGTGTCAAATAGTGAGTTAAACTACATTTATAAATTTAAATATTGTCGTGTAGTTGTTAAAATTCAAAATGGTTGAGTTATTAAATGAACAATACTAATTAAATAAATATCAGTTTTAATAAATTCAGATAACAAAGCTAAAGTTAATCCGCGCATTTATTATAAATTCTTTTTAACTTAATTTGATAGCTCATCATTTGACACCTCACCAATCAACAGTTAAGCGTCAATAGATTAAAATAAATGTGTCAGCTTGAACGAACCTACTGTGATAAACCCATTCAAGTTAGGTGCCAGAGTAGCCTTAAATTACTTATTTGCATTGTGGATAAATCGCTTTCTCGATTATTCTAGCGACTACAAAAGGCAATGACTGTTATATCCGTTGCTCATGAACTAGATTACCATCGCCATCTCTATAGATTAACTGATTTTCGCTAATAACCAAGATTTCGTCTTCCATTTCTAAGCCCGTCGGCAATAACTCAGTATTCGTAGAGTCTTTAACTTCCCAATGGATAACTTTATCACTTAAATACCAACGGCCTCTAATATGGCAATACGCCGGTAAATGGTCAGTAATAATTTTCATTTTTGACTCAAATGTGCCGTTTTCATTAAACTCATTCCAACCTTCTGTCTTAACATCACTTGTTTCAATAGTGGTAGACCAACGACCTATCATCATTTCACGTATATTACTGTCACTCAATTTTGCTGTTTCAAGTTGCTGTTTTCTTGATGATTCATCTAGCTCTTTGTCATACTGAGACCATTCAACAGATAGCTCTTGTTCCGCAAGATCTTCAATTTTCTCATTCACTAGTTCAAACAATTTTTCGCTGTTAGTTGATAATTTTTCTTGCTTGCGTTTAAACAAAATCCAGAATACCGCCAATATTATCAAACCCGTGGTTTCAGCTCCAAAAACGACATACCAAAGCCAGCTTAAATCCGGATAGCTTTTGACGACAAAGAAAACAATAATGCATTCAAATAAGAGTCGAATTGCAGCTATGCCCAATCGCCGAATAAAAAATTGATTTGATAATTGCTGTAATTTATTAACATTACTTTCAAATTTAGTCGCGCTAATTAATTCATCTATTTCCTGTTCGTAGTGTTTTTTATTGATATCAGTCATTTTTATTCCATCATGGTCAAACCTGAATGCCTAAGTATTGTCACTGATATAAATAGCCATTACAAATTTAAAGTATTTGTTAAAAATGCCCACTCGCCAGACTCTTTGCGCTTAATCATTGTAATTTAGGAAGAAAAAAGTAGTAACAAAATGCGGCTGCTTAATTCACAAGCACATTATTTATTTGTTATTCGAAATAATTTTTTATATCGACATAAAAGGATGGCTTCTTAAAAGAACACCTCTAAAAATTAGGATATTTGTGCGCTGGCAAGGCGGAGAACTTTTAAAAGCGCAGTTTATCGCTGCGCGACCCCGCATTTTTTAAAAAGTTCGACAACGCCGCCAGCATGCAAATAGACACAATTAGAGTTGCCCAAAAGCGAAATTATTGACTTCTTTCTTCAACTCGATGCTTGGCTTTTAAAAAATCGGTATGGGATACCGAAATTAAATTAGCAATTCGACGAACCATATGTTCTTCGTGATCATCTAAAATATTATCGGCATAGGCAATAGCCCACAAATATTCGATTACTTTTATTTTTTGTTCCTGACTATAATATTTTGCTATCAAGCTCGTAAACTGATGGTAATCAACTGCTTCCTTGGCCTCCTGCTCAGCCAATAAAAATAATTCATTCGCCTCGATGCTGTTCAAATTAAAGCTAACTTTTAAAGATTCTTTCACGGCAAGAATTTCTTCTTCTAAAACCTGATCATCTTGGTGCATCATTTCAATCAATAATGCCGCCGTGGCCAATTTAAGTTGTTGCTCACTGTCCTCAGCTGTTTCGACCGATAACTTGCTGGTAAAAAAATTTTTAATTGAGTTAATCATCACTTTAATCGCTTTGGTGTATTCAAACTATTGTTTAACAAAGCAAGCGACAGGTCAATACCAAATTAGTCTAAATTTTTAACTTTTATCCAAACCTCCCTTTCTGCATATCCATCTTTCCTTGACTTGCGATTTCTGTGATATTTAAATCACGCAAGTAGACGAGCGTACAGGCGGCTTTTTCCATTCTTTTGCGAAACACGAAATCATTAACCGTTTCTCCTACGAAGGCATGAAAAATCCGAAAAAATGAAATGCTGAAAAATAACTCGCTTCTGCTATTTTCTGTAAAATCAATATTTTCTTCTAAATGCTCGCAGGTAATCAATGGCAAGATTTATGCGACGAACATATTCTGATTGTGTATTAACGCGTTTAGGTTTCATTCCTAGCTCGGTTTCTCAGTATTTCATTCAGCTTAACTAAATATCAATTATTTGACAAACTACCTGATTATCACTATACATTTTTGATATAATGACCTACTTAGAATTAATTGAGTTTGAACTATGAATTTTAATGTAAAATTGATGAGGCCTATTAGCAATCTATTTTTGATTTCTATTATTATAGTCTTAGCTGCCTGTTCACAGAAAAAGCGAAAATCACAGCTCGATTTTTCAGGTCCAGGCAATGTATTGCAGGCCGTTTTTAGCGCAGCCAAATCACAAGATTTCTTTGAATTATCTGGACTTTGCGATCCTCTCAAGAAAAACGATGGCGATACCACTGATATTTGCCAGATTAACAAAGATCATAAGGACAAAAAGAGTTTTTTAAGGGATTTTAAGCGAGGCCGAATCAACGGCATTACTCGTGTCTTGGGAAATCGAGCAAGAGTCCCCTTTCTTTACGGTAGCAGAGGTACTATACAAGAAATCATGCACTTAGTGCGTCGAGGCGAAAAATGGTATCTGTATAAATACTAAATTTGCAGCGGACTTAAGTATCGGGTCTAGCATTCCACAAGCTTTTTACAAATGACTTCATGTCATATGTATTTGCTAAAAAGTTTGTGGAATGCTAGACCCGACACCTAAGCTGCACTTAGTGCGTCGAGGCGAAAAGTAGTATTTGTACCACTGCTGTCCCGCTTAATATGAAAATATTTCATGAAACCTAGCTAAATAGGACTAAATTGATAGAGTTACTATTTGAGACATGAAATC
>QIKQ01000293.1 GCA_003233075.1 Gammaproteobacteria bacterium | reverse complement strand
TTATAACATCAAGGCCCATGCGATACGACTTGTAACGTAATGGATAAAATGGACCCCAAATCCTAGACTGCAAAAAAGTCTGCAAATATATTGTGAGATTTTTATCTTTAGCCGGGGTATTGCTGAACAATAATTGCCCAGTGTGAAAAATTGCACTTTCTTCGACAGTTATTTACCCAAAATAAATTCCATATCTAGTACTTCTGCCGCCGCCAATCTGCGTTAAAGCACCAATATCGGATAGATATTTCAAATCACGAGTAGCAGTTGCAGTAGATGTTTTTGTGATTGCCACATATTTTTTGGCACTCATTCCACCTTCAAACCCAGCCACACCAGCATCAAGCATTCTACGAAGCACTTTTAGATGACGATCATTGAACTGGTCTTTAAAGCGGTCAAAGAATTTCGTTTTGTTAAGGATGAATTCGATATTTTCTTCTGCTCTTATCTGAGCATCTAAAACAGTGTTTGAGAAATATATAACCCAGCCTGTAATCTCATTGGATTTTTGTGCACTCTGCAAAGCCTTATAATAATTTTTCTTCTTTGCCTCGATAGTCTCAGAAAGGCTTAATAGAGTGGGGCGGCCAAGTCCTTGCGATAATGCTTTTTCAGAAATTGCTCGACCGATACGACCATTACCGTCTTCGAATGGATGAATGCTTTCAAAATATAAATGGGCAATGGCAGAGCGAATAACAGGATTCTTTATATTGCCCTTTCCTTCGGGTGCTGTTCTGTTAAACCAGCCGATAAATCTGGCCATCTCTTCAGGGGTTTTATTTGAGGGTGGGGCTTCAAAATGGATTTTCCAGTGACCAATGGGGCCGGATATAACTTGCATCGGCGCTTCATGAGTTCGCCACATGCCAACATCCAGTTTTCTATGCTGTCCGCCCAGAAGCATTTCATGCCATTGAAACAGCTTTTCTTCGGTTAATGGCTCTTGATATGAGTTACGAACATCGACCATAAGATCAGCCACACCCTTGGTGCGTCTGTCAGCGGTCGGTGTGACATCAGTTTCTAGCCCCAAATTATGGCGGATAGAAGACATTACATCTGAACGGCTTAAATATTCTCCTTCAATCTCTGAAGTCTTGATGGCCTCGGAAACCATAAGATCGATAATCGCATCGGTCTGGATGCTGTCAGGCAGGCTTTTAAGAATACCGCCAACTTGTCCAGCCTTCTCGGCAAAGGTGAACAGAACATCCTGCACGACGGAAAAGTCATACTTAAAATCAGGCCAGTCAGATTGTTGCCAATTATACTTCATGATTTGAATATAAAGTCTATTCGAATCAAAATCAAGAAAATAATGATTTGAATAGGCTTTATATTCAAATCATTACAGGAGGGTTTGCCGGTTAAATGCCCGGTAAAGTGTTGGCACATCATAATCGAGATTTATTTACAGTGAGATGAATAGATGATAAGAAAAATAGCGGCAAAGAATTAGCGCGCAGGTTGAAATTGATCGATATTTCAATATATCAAGCCTGACCCTGAATCTTGTGACCCCGTCCATTTAATTTATGTGGCAGGCAAACTATTGACTAGTAGAAACTAGGTTTGAATGTATTACCTGAACGCTGGCGCCTCACTATCATTAAGTTAAGCATTACCAGCCCTCCATACCACGGTAAAATATTGGCATGATACGCTACCCAAAGCGTCGGGGGGTTAGAGATATTTGTTAAATGCGTCTTTAAACATTTTCTTTCCATTGTTCTCAACAATGTCGCCATGTGAAACAATGATTCGATCAAAGTCATGCGATATTATTTTATTTAAAGACGCACTAAGTATGACTTTGTCTTTTATAATAGCGCGTATAGAAATCGAAGGCCCAAACTTATTATAAGCACCATATAAGCGCAAAAAAAATGTACTCCATCCGCGAGAGTCGCTCCCGAAATTAAAGGCAATATCAGTAAGAATCAGGGTCTTACTAGGGTGGTGTATAAATGCATATTCCTTTAACATCGGTATGCCATTAATTGGAATACAAGTGATTTCACCATCAAATAATTCGGCGATTTTTTCTTCCGGTGTTTCTTCAAACGTTAGATCTTCATGAATTTTTTTCGTGTTGGCAGGAGCTAAGAGCAAGGCATCGGCTGCCTGTGATTTCCAGTCCATTACGAACAAGTTGTGTACCCGGTTCGGCGTAATTAAATATTTAATTTTTCCTTTGGCTTTTATTTTTTCATAGGTTGTTTGCTTAAACTTGGTGGGTGAATGAATCCAGAATGAATTGTCTGATAATTGAATGCAAGTCATCCGGTTGCCAAAATTAACACCAAACAGCGAAAATGATACTTCGTCTACCCATAGAGATGAATCAAGTTGTCGTAACATGCTATTTATCCTCTTTGAAATGCCAGCCAGAAATTTGAGCTGTAGATTGACGCAGTATGTTGTAATCTTTTTTTCCCAGCAAAGACTGATAGTTTTTTTCCATGTCATAAACGATAGAAATTGCTAGATCAATGAGTTCCCCCCCTTTTGGGGTTAGGTGAATATGTTTGGCACGAGCATCGTTTTTGTCTGGAACTAATTTGACATAGCCTTTGTTCTGTAAATCGTTAATCATTTTCCCTATGGCTTGCTTGCTAATTTGTGCATCCTTGGCAAGTGCCGATAAATGCATACCATCTGGATTTAGGTGTCGCAAAATATTAAAGTTCCCCGTTGTTATGTCGGTGAAACCTTTTTCCCCTAGCCCTTTAGCTAAAGCATTTTCAAATGCACGAAAGGCGTCTAAAAATAGTCGTGCGGTTGGAGTGATGAGTTGATTATTTTCCATGAGTGATAAGGTAAACTATGCTTACCAACAAGACAACCTAGTTTACCAGTTGTCTTGGATGGCGTAAAAAAAGCGGTGCCACTCCTTTGAACGCCACCGCTAAATCTATCATTGTACTTCGATGTCGGTAATCACGTAGCGCTCGTTTCGTGTTTCGATAAAATCGAAATTCACTTTATCACCTTCTTGTTTTTTTAAAGTTCAAAAAAGATTGATTATTATTGCTTCGAAGGAAACGGTCATACAGTCACGACAAACACGCAAGTTTTCAACAAGCCATTAATTTTGGGCATTTTCCAGAAAATTGATTGTTACCCAAAAATATTTAAACAGCGTCTAGTGCTTGCTTAACATCTGCTACAATATCGTCAAAATTTTCAATACCGACGGAAATTCTTATTAAATCGGCACTAACCCCAGCTGTCGCTAGTTCATCCTCATTCAGTTGGCGATGTGTCGTTGATGCCGGGTGGCAAGCTAATGATTTTGCATCACCTATATTGACTAAACGTAAAATCATTTGTAAGGCATCAATAAATTTTCCACCGGCTTCTTGCCCACTAACTTTATCACTACCTTTAATACCAAAACTTATTATGCCTGATGCTTTACCACCGGTAATTTTTTGGCAGATATTATAGTAAGGGCTGTCTTTTAGTGCTGCATAATTTACCCATGAAATTTTCTCATTATTTTGTAAGAAGTCCGCTAACTTTTCTGTATTTTCACAGTGCCTTTCCATGCGCAAACCCAATGTCTCAAGCCCTTGCAATATCTGAAAAGAATTCATTGGAGAAATTGCCGCTCCTGTATTACGCAGTGGTACGACTCGACAACGACCGATATAAGCCGCAGGCCCTAATGCTTCGGTATAAACCACACCATGATAAGAAGGGTCAGGCTCATTTAACATGGGGAAACGCTCTTTATTAGCTACCCAGTCAAATTTACCCGAATCAATAATAATTCCACCAATTGAGCTGCCATGACCACCGATATATTTGGTTAGTGAATGAATGACAATATCAGCACCAAAGTCTATGGGCTTACATAAAAAAGGTGTCGCTACAGTACTATCGACAATGAGAGGAATGCCGTGCTTATGAGCGATTTTTGCTAACGTTTGAATGTCAACAATATTACCCGCAGGATTGCCGATGGTCTCACAAAAAATCGCTTTGGTTTTATTATCAATGGCCTTTTCAAAAGCATCAAAATCATCAGCTGAAATCATTCTAACGTCAATGCCTTGCCGAGGAAATGTATGTGCAAATAAGTTATAGGTTCCGCCATACACTTGACTGGTACTAAGAATATTATCACCTACCTGACAAATACACTGAATGGCATAGGTAATGGCTGCCATGCCAGAGGCAACCGCTAAGCCAGCAACTCCCCCTTCCATTTCAGCTAAACGTTTTTCTAACACATCAGTTGTAGGGTTCATAATACGGGTATAAATATTCCCCGGAACTTTCAAGTCGAATAAGTCAGCACCATGCTGCGTGTCATCAAAAGTATAAGATGTTGTTTGATAAATAGGGACAGCTGCCGCTTTCGTTGTTTCTTCAGAGGAATAGCCATGGTGCAAAGCAAGTGATTCAAGTTTCATACATTCTCTCCAGAGTGATTGAGTCTATTTTATTCGTAATAACTAAATTTTTGGTGAAATTTTGGAATTTCCATTCGGTAAAGCTCTCACTGCCCTTCGCCCTTAAAGAACCGTACGAAATAGTTTCCCATCATACGGCTCAAGCCTTTTAGAAGCCAATGTTTCACAACTTAATACTAGCGAAAATATACGGACAATTTTTTGCGATACACAATAGTAGAGGCTAAAACGGGAAGTTATTTCGTGCTCGTTCCTAAGGGACTCAGTAATTTTTAAAACCATTTACCCAATGAATAAACGCCATTCGTAGCGTTATACAACCGCTTAAATAAATAGCGGTTGTCAGCGT
>QIKQ01000290.1 GCA_003233075.1 Gammaproteobacteria bacterium | reverse complement strand
AATTACAAACAAAAGCTTTAAACAAAACAACAAATACCTCTATTTTCTGACAAAACACAATAAGTGCGACATTAAAATTGATTCTGTTAACTATTTGTTAACCCCCTCATTGTATTATGCGTGCTTTCCAAAGCCAAACCCAACAGGACATGTCTTAAGGTACGTGCGCTGAGGGGCCACCTTAAATTGGAAAATCTTTAATTTTATTTTCATAAACTTTTTGACAATCCTCCAGAGATAATTTGGAATAAATCTCTAAGGATTTAGGTTTCTCATGCCCAGAGTAAGCCTGCATTAGGGCGTCCTCTACGCCTTTCTTTTTCATCCAAGTAAACAAGAAATGACGCAGCTTATGAGGTGAAATAGAACATCCAATTCCTGCCTCATCAGTATATTTTTGTAGTATTTTCCTTATCCCACGATCGGAATAATGCTTCTTCCGTGTGGACTCAAACAGATAAACTGCACTCTCTTTCTTTGCATTTTCTATATGCATGGCCAATACTTCCATAAATGAGTTCGGAAACGGAACTATTCTATCTTTTTTTCCCTTTCTTTTATTAATTTTAATTTGGCATTTATCTAAATTCACATCAGATAATTTTATATTGATCAGCTCGGATACTCGTACTCCAGTGTACAGAAGTGTTTTGACTATCACCACGTATTTCATATTCTTTGATTTCCATACAGCTTGGTAATATTTATTTATCTCCTCTTCAGTTGGTATATAAGGCAATTTCTTTGGTGCCCCAACAACATCAACCTCTATATTCATCTCTTTGCGTATATGCCTAAATAGCTCCCTTAAATAATTATAGTCAGGGCGCTCTTTTTTAAGCAACCTAGAAAATTGTTTTGCTTTTTTTCTTACTGGCGTTCTGTCTGTTGTGGTCATAAAACACTCGCATTAATTGTTATGCGTTGATCAAAATCAATTGGAAATAATCCATAAGGATTTATATGCATTGAAAGCAACGGCGTTAACGCTCGAAAATCTTCTGGTGTAAATTTATTCTTCCAATGCGCTTCAGATAAGACCTGCTGGATAATTAATGTATTGATATACACTATACACGCCTGCAACAAATGTAAGCATATCACTGAGAGTTCTTGATCTTCAGTATTGTTTGTTCTGAGCTCTCCTAGTTTTCCATAAAAAATAAAACTCATTACAAAATTTAATCGCTCTACGATGTTTAACCCATCTCCAATTTCAATTCTCAATTCTTCGTTACTTAAATAATCACATAAGAAAATACTTTTGTTTGCTCTTCCAATCCAAAGTAAGGCTTGATAGACAGGATGACTATAGTTGTTCTTGCTAAATCTTTTTACCAACACGCTTGGTTCTATGATGCCAAGCTTTAAGGCCACCATATATTTTACAACTTCATCGTAATTATCTTCGATTATTTTCCAGTTAATTACTCCTCTGATAATCTTTTCGATATGAATATATTTTTTCTTGTCTTTTGACGTGACAGCATAAACTTTTTGTTTATTGATCGCTTTAAATCTAGGTAGGAGATTAAATCCAAGTAAATAACTCACCGCAAAACCAATAAAACTTTGTCCATGTGTGTCTACAAATACTCGATTCATATTCATCGCCGTATCATGATCAATAATGCCTTTGATCATAGAGGCTACTTCTGACGATGAGCAAGTTTTTAATTGCGAATAAATACAAAGAGCTTTCTTGTCTACGTGCCAGTAGATCATTGCGCCTTTACCACGATAGCGGTGATGCCATTCATTTATAAGATTCTGATCCCATGCACTTACTTGAGTTGAGTCACATGCAACACTAGTTGTTGCTTCCCCCCAGATTTCTTTGTCTCGTGCTTCAAGAACTTTATTTACAACTGAACGAATTGCGTTTCTAACATTTGTTTTGTTTAAGAATCTTTTTTTTGCGTAGCATAGATTACTATAATTAACATCTCCATTTGCAATACTAATACGCTTTAAGCCCGTGTTGCTGCCGATCCCATATAAACATAATAACAATCTTTTCCTGAGTTCTGTTGGATCAATTGTGCTGTTACGAGCGATGGTCTCCATTTGCTCTGTGAAGTTGATGAGTAGATCACATTCCTTTAAGATGTCAATCAGGTTGATACTGGACCATCTTTTAACAATCTCATCTTGCAACTGATCTATGTTTACTGGAGCTTTTTGAGCCTCATATGGAGTTACAACAATATTCTTACCAACGGCACTAGCTTTGATCTTAACAAGCTTATTATTTGGGATGTTTGTATTTAATGAATCTAAATTTTCTTCTAAAAGCTTTTTCAATGTCGCTACGAACTCTTTTGCGCAAAGGGGTAAGCCTAGCATTTTATAATAAGCTTCTCTGTTTTCCTCAAAGTCTCTAGGAGTATCTTCTTGTGGATCGCGATACCTGTAACTATTTTCTATCCATATAGCTTTATATCCTAAAAAAGATTTTAATTGTTCTAGCACAGCAATTTCATAATTGTACTTATTTACAACCTTATCCTTCCCTTCTCCAGTAACAACCATAGACTTCCAACCTGAAGGAATTATATTGCCTATAGGAGGCATAGTTAAATAGTTTTCCGAATCAGATTCATCCCAATGCTTGTTAATGAAATCTATAGCATCTAAAATAGGTTTATAAATAAGGTGATCTTCTTTTAATGAAAATGCTCTCAGTATAGATAATAAAATACCTCTGTTCCCATGAACATAATTGGAATGTATTTTCTCTTGTACTTGGCTTTGATACCATTTGCCGTTATGTTTTAGATCATTGATTAACTCTAATAAAGTTGCTCTAGACACCTCGGTATAAACTTTGTCTTCTATAATTCCCTTTGGATTATTTGCATTAGCCACTGCTAGCTTCTCTAAAATATCAAATTTACCATCAACTCGCTTTACCTCTTTGAGAATATAATTATCTACATGCTTACTCGCATTTGTACGCATCCGATGAATTAGTTTGATAGTGGTGTCCGCTAAAGAATCTGACAGTATCTCTAATTTGATACGAAAAAATATTGCCATAATGGAATATTTTGCAACAGGACTAAACTCCAAGATGTTGCTGGGAGACAATGCCATTATACGGTCATAATATTTAACCAATACTTTGCGATCTATATCTAAAAATACGGAGTCAGGTATTTTTATTTTACGAAGTAGATTGATTCTATCTATTGTGTAATCAACATTCTTCAAGCGTGCACCAGGAATATCTCGTTTAAGCTCAGATAGCTCTATCACTCCATTTTCTAAATCATTCTCTGTTGCAGTAAGTGTTTGGTCAATTAGATAGCGATTATTAGCACTGAGATTCTCATAGATAGAACTGAAAAGCTTCTGTTCAAACTGGTGTTTGGCAGAACTAATATATCGTGTAAGTTGTTTGCCTTTGAATAACTCAATCTTATGAGCCTGAAAATAACTTCGTGTCTGTTCTGCTAATAAAGCTTCCGTTGGCTCTTTTGGCAAAACGTGCTCTACAAGATGTAGCCATAAACTCAATTGCATCTTTGTCTATCGCTTCGCGATAACCAAGGTGATTTCTAATTTGTTGACGAAATCTCTTTGCCGTTCTTCCATTCCAATCAAATCCACTGATATCTGACACGGCAATATCTAATTCGGCGGCTATTTGTAAAATCAGCTTAGAAGGTACTGAGCTCTCCGAAAATTTTATTTGCGTTTTAAAGTAACTAAGCATGGCACCAAAAACCAACTGGTTTTGGTAGCCGATTTTTTGCATACATAATGCAATATTGTCTATTGAAAGTAAGGATGTTTCCTGCATAAATCTTGCTAGTGCTAAAAAAAATAAATGTCGGCAATGTATTGCTACATACTACCACCATAAACAAATAAATTGCAATAACAAAATACATTCAGTGCAAATATATTTTTTTACGGAACTAAAATTCGGGCTTTAAGATGGCCCCTCAGCGCACGGACCTTAAGACATGTCCTACTACGAGGATGGGTGAACTATTATAGAATAGGTAACTCAAGCCGCTGTTTTCAATATGTGAAGGATTGGACAGTAAAGAAAGTAAGGCGCCAATTGATGAAAGCCCGAGGATTAAAGGGCTTCGGTTGGGACAGGTGGAGTATGGACGAAATATTAAAAATGGGATTATACAATAATTACCAGATTAAATATTATGATTCCAGAAAGCGTGCCACACCGATAAGCCATAGGCTTTGATACGAAGTTAACAGGAAAGCGTAGTCTGGGAAAACCAGACGCTGCGTTTGAAGAGGCAGGAGCAGGAAACGCAAGTATGTAAGCAGGGACTGAGCACTGAATGCGAAAGCATCAGAATTTGCACCTTGATACTAAAGCTTGGCGCGCCTGTTCTTGACCCTACCTGCGGAGGGGCCGATTGGAGCGATTCAATCGGTCTATTGTGCCACGAGAGTAACTGGCAGTAAAAATGTTACTCGTAACTATAGAGAAGATGAGAGTAGGTCTCTCGGTATCGTTTTACAGGAAATGGTATCAAACCGGCTTGAGCGGCTTTTGTCAAAAGCAATGGTCGTGAGCGTCAAGTTAAAAGGTCTCATAAAGAGATCAGGTATGGATTAGGAAGATGAGCGGTAAGCAAACCATTGTAAGCATCGTTATGGATTAAATGATGTCAAAACTAAGGTATTAGACCGACTTTAGGATAAATCCAGAGGAAACCTGTTTACTGTCTGGGTGACATTCGGTGTAGAGATGGCATGAGCCTAATTCTGGCTTTTTTATGGAACGTGGGAACCTTGTGTGTAA
>QIKQ01000067.1 GCA_003233075.1 Gammaproteobacteria bacterium | reverse complement strand
GGCATGGTCAATTCTTTACCATTGAGAGGATTTATAAAACCAGATTGAAAATTGTCTTTTAGAAAAGGTGCTTGAATATTGCTTACCATCTGAGCAACAGCTGGATCTTCTGCGATATTTTCGTTAATTGTATGAGCCGTGTAAGTAATTTTATCAACCTTTTTATCTTTCATGGTTACGACAAATTCACCAACCACAGCACCGTCCATGCCATTCGCAACCACCGGTACACCGTTTTTGTTATACACAGGCTTAGGCGTATTTTCATGCATATCTGATGAAAGTACGATATCAACACCTGGATAGGCTTCCGTTAGGCGAATATTGTTTGCGATACCGAGTTCAGACATCAATATTAAAATATCAACTTTTTCGACTTTTTTAAGGTGATCAACAAACTCTGCCATTTCAGCATCGCCCTTTGAAAAACGAAAACCCTTTACAACTTCAGCACCCACTACTTTCGGGCCGCGTTCAGTTGTCATGCCTAAGTAGCCAATTTTAATACCCTTATAATCGACTATTCGATATGGCGGCAGTACTCTTTGCCCAATCTTATCTGCATAAGGAGGGCCATTGTAATAAACATTCGCCGCAATCGTATTCCACGGCGCCGCAGGACTTGCACCTACAAACATTTCGTGAAAACGTTCCGTACCATATAAAAATTCCCAGTTTCCTGGAGCGAACACATCGATATCAAAGGTGTTCAGTACATCGATCATTGCTTGACCCTTAGTAAAGGTCGCTTCCGCACCACCCTGAATTGTATCACCGGTCATTAGCGTAATAGCATCGGGGTACATCATTCGAATTTGCTTAACTTTAGTAAATATTCGAGCGACGCCACCTTCTTTAAGACCATTGCCATTACTGCGTAAATTAACATGACTGTCTAGATGACCGTGAATATCACCGATATGAATTAAAACAAGTTTGTTTTTTTTATCTTTTTTAGGTTTATCATCTTCTTCTTCTTCATGAGCAAAGACAACACTAATACTTAAACTCAGTATTAGTAATAAAGAGACAAACCACGAGCTTAGTTTATGAGACTCAAAAGTATTCATAGTACAAAAATCTCCTTCAAAATATTAATAGCGTAATATTTTTTAATTAGAATAAATTTTACGTATTTGGTTTAAAAAAACGAAACGTTTAAAATAAGACAATAAGAACTAAATATTTTCTCACTTATATTTATGCAATACTCTTTCATGCTATGAGATAAATACTGGAGGGGTTATTCTGCTATAAAAAAACCTTCCATAGTTTTATTGCTTTAATTATCCGATAATCGTTCTACTCCTTACGTGCTATTCCTTAATATACGCCAATCATTTTACTGTTTTTAGTAGCCATTTAACACCCCAAAAGCATGCTTTACCCCCCATTCTAGCCATCAAAAGCCGTGTTTGGCCAATATCGCCTCACCTTATGTTAAGTATTGATTAATTATTGGAATAAATTGAAATATTGGCTTCTCGGATTAGCAGAACCTAACTTATCGAAAGTAGGCTATTTAATGATCAAAGGCTTCAAGTATTTGGAAAATAGTGGATACTTTCGTAACCAGTAGGCGGTGTTTACAAATCGTGTAATGCGAGAAAATGCTTAATTTTACACAATGAATCAATTTAGTTGGATTTACATCGACCCCGCATTGCATTCGCTTCGCTTACTTCATCCTGGCTACATTGATGCATAATTTACGAAAATAACGAAAATTCATGCAGATGTTTGTTATTGCTTTACTAGCTCAAAATCAATTTTTCGATCGTCTAGGTTGACTTGTACCAACTGCACTTCAACTTTGTCGCCTAAGCGAAATAGTTTCCCAGAGCGTTCGCCCTGAAGTTTATGACCCATCGGGTCGAAGTGAAAATACTCATTACCTAAAGAGGTGATGTGCACCAATCCCTCTATGTGTAAATTTTCCAGTTCAACAAACATACCGAAAGAGGTTACGCCAGTAATGATGCCATTGTATTGCTCACCTATTTTATCCTGCATGAACTCGCATTTTAACCAGGCAGTCACATCACGCGTCGCATCATCTGCACGTCGCTCAGTCATCGAACAATTTTCCCCAAAACGATCCATTTCTTCTGTACTGTAATAGTATTCATTCACAGGCTTACGACACACTAGATATTTAATGGCTCGATGTACGAGAAGATCTGGATAACGTCTTATGGGTGATGTGAAATGTCCATAAGCTTCTAAGGCTAGACCAAAATGACCATGATTCTCCGAACTATAAACAGCTTGCTGCATAGACCGTAATAAGACTGTTTGAATTAAATGCGCATCAACTCTATCACGCACTTCTTCTATTAACTTCATGTAATGCAACGGTTTTGGTTCCTCGCCACCTTTAAGCTGTAAACCAAATGGCTTTAAGAAATCACGAACGTCACGTATACGATCTTCCTCAGGTTGCTCATGGCTTCGGTATAAAGTCGGGATTTTGTTTTTCTCTAAATACTTAGCCGCGCAGACATTTGCCGATATCATGCATTCTTCAATAATTCGATGTGCATCATTTCGAACGACCGGTACCACACGTTCTATTTTTTTATCGTCTGAAAAAATAAACTTAGATTCAGTTGATTCGAATTCAATCGCGCCACGTTTTTTACGTGCTTTTAACAAGACTTGGTACAGGTTATCTAAGTTTTCTAAATGCGGTAAATCTTTTTTATACTTTTCGCGCATGCCTTTGTGATTTTCATACAACATGCCCGCAACTTGATCATACGTTAATCGAGCGTGTGAAAAAATGACTGCATCGTAAAATCGCGATCGGGTAATTTTACCTTGGGGATCAAAATCCATTTCACAAACAACCGCGAGCCGGTTGACATTAGGGTTTAAAGAACATAATCCATTCGATAAAACCTCAGGCAACATTGCGATAACACGCTCAGGGAAATAAACCGAATTGCCACGTTGTATTGCTTCGAAATCTAAATGACTGCCTAATTGCACATAATGCGCAACGTCTGCAATAGCGACCCATAAACGCCAGCCTTTATTGCCACCTTCTTTCGCTTCACAATAAACTGCATCATCAAAATCACGCGCATCTTCGCCATCAATCGTTACAAAATTTAATTCACGCAAATCTTTACGATCTTTGAAATCCTTTTCGGTGACCTCAGAGCCATAACGCTTCACTTCTTGGCTTACCGCATCTGGCCATGAATCAGGAATATTATGTGAACGTATTGCGATATCAATTTCCATTCCGGGCGCCATATGATCACCCAATACTTCAACCACCTCACCAATCGGCTGATGTTTATAACTGGGATACTTAATAATTTTGGCACTGACTATTTGGCCATGTTTCGCATCTGCTCGAGATTCTGGAGGTATTAAAATATCCTGACTAATATTTTTACTGTCTGGAATAACATAGGAAATATTATCTTCTAAATAGAGACGTCCAACTATATGCTCACTGCCGCGTTCGATTACTTCGACTAGAGCTGCCTCACGCCTTCCTCGCCGATCTAAACCTATGACACTGACTAAAACACGATCGCCATGCATTAGAGTATCCATCTGCCTAAAGGGGATAAACATTTTATCGCTACCGTCTTCAGGGTGTAAGAATCCAAAACCATCTGCATGACTATCGACTCGACCTCTTACTAGGTCAAATTTTTCAATAGGACCATAGGCTCGCTTACGATTTCGATGCAACTGGCCATCACGCACCATCGCAATCAAGCGACGTCTGAGTGCCTCTAATTCGTCTTCGTCTTGCAAGCCAAGAATGGTCGCCATTTCAGTTCGAGTAATGAGACGATCCTCTTCCTCGATTACTTGCAAAATATATTCTCGACTAGGAATGGGACTTTTATAATTACTCGCTTCACGCTTAGAATGTGGATCGCTTTTTATATGTTTATTTTTTTTTGACATTTATGTATTTTCTGTAATTAAATTTGGATTCGATGCTGAGTACTAATGAAAAACCACAGCTAATTTGAAATGAATTGCAGAGGATAAAAACTCTGATAAAAGCTCATTTTAGGCTTCGATTTACTTGGATAATCTTCGGAGAAATTTTGATCAAAATGCATTATGGCGAATTATACATCTAATTTTAAAAAAATCACCCTATAATTAAGAAAATATTAAAACTTTAGCCATTTCTAGCAGAGAAATCACAAAGCTAGCTTGTAATTGCTTATTTAACAACAAATTTAAGGGAGCTGATAATAGCGATAGCAGCGATAGCGGCAATAATGAAAAAACGCATTTTATTCAGCGTTGTACGTTCAATTTTCTGCTCGAATTGAATCGGCAATTCAGCACTGAGTATCGATAAATTGACAGATGCAAAGGTAAAACTACGGTTTTCTTCTTTGATAAAGAGTTGATGAGATGAGCTAAATAAATGATGTCTCGTTGTTAGCACAATTGTTTTAATTTTTCGGTAAGGAACAACTAATTTATTAAATTGAAAATGATTTTCATCAAACACTAATTCGCCATTTTCTTCGGACGGCCGAATATTTGAGTTAATTTTTTTCGATAAGTCTTTGATGTAAGCAGTCGTTTCAAAACGTAACATAAGATCTTTCCATACTTATAATTTCACAATCATTCTTTTTCTACTTCACATCTGTACACATTAAGTGCACTCACTATATCAAATTAGTAGGTAAATTACTTAAAAGAGACTAGCCCGCATTTCTCACAGCCCATCTACTGCGACGGCCCAATTGCATACTATGACTCGTTTTCACTCGGTCCAAGCGCTCGACATAGT
>QIKQ01000171.1 GCA_003233075.1 Gammaproteobacteria bacterium | reverse complement strand
GAAGCGCAAATTAGGCCAAGCTATTCATACTTATAATTTTTTAATCTTTGATTGAAATAACATCCAACCCGGCTCTGAAGAGCCGGGCTACGGTCTATTATAGATTTTTTATAATTTGATGTTCAACAATTGGCAGAAACGTTGAATTCAACTTAGCTCACTTCATCGCCAACTAAAGCGCTAGGCAAACACAGTTTGCGGTTGCTCTCGCATGGCCCAGGCCAGACTCTCGACCGTTCCGGTCCACCTTCTCGTGGCCTCCGCGACATCAGCCCGTCCGTCGGCAAAAGGTGATCTTCTAAATTCAATCTCGTGATTAATACCTCTTTATTGCATCCCAAGTTAAGTCATTGAATTATAAAGATCCCACGCATCCTTCGGATGCTCTGGACACTAAGGTGGACTATTTTTTGGTAGGCCTTTTCCAACCTTCAATCGTCACCTGCTTGGCTCGCGTCAATGTCAGAACATTTTCCGGCGCATCTCTACTGATTGTAGATCCAGCGCCAATCGTTGTGCCACTGCCTACGGTAACTGGCGCAATGAGCTGTGTATCTGAACCCACGAACACATCATTGCCAATAACAGTTTGAAATTTGTTGGCGCCATCGTAGTTACAGGTAATGGTGCCTGCGCCAATGTTAACTTTAGAGCCCATAGTGGTGTCACCTATATAGCTAAGATGGTTAATCTTAGAGCCCGAATCAATATTTGATTTTTTAATTTCTACAAAGTTACCGATATGAACTTCGTCGCTTAATAGGCTTTCTGGTCGAATGCGAGCAAAGGGTCCGATTTTACACCTTTTACCCACTTTGGAATCTTCAATAATTGAGTTTGCTAATACGACTGTATTGGATTCAAGACTGCAATTTTTCAGAATACAATTAGGGCCAATAGATACCCCATCTGCAAGTTCAACTTGCCCCTCAATAATGACATTAATATCTAAGTTGACATCCATGCCTACGGTTAAGCTGCCACGAATATCAAATCGACTTGGATCAGCGAAACCAACGCCCTGCTGCATTAACGCGGTTGCTTGTTGAAATTGAAATACTCGCTCTAAATGACTCAGTTGAATTTTGTCATTAACGCCTAATACTTCGTCTTCTGATTCTGGGTTGTGGGTTGCAATGCTGACACTGGATTTTACAGCCATTTCAATAATGTCCGTTAAATAATACTCCCCCTGGGCATTATCAGAACTTAAATCATTTAACCATGCTTTTAAGCGAGAACCTTTGACAGCAAGTATGCCAGTGTTAATTTCCTTAACCAGTTTTTCATTCTCAGTTGCATCTTTTTCTTCCACGATTTTTAAGACTTTATTTTTATCGTCGCGAATAATACGCCCATATCCACTTGGATTTTCAAGCTCAACCGTCAACAATGCCAATGTATTTGCATCAACAGGTTTAACCAATTTCTGCAAAGTCTCCGCCTTTAACAGGGGTACATCACCATATAAAATTAGAACACAATCATTGTCTTCAACTGAATCGATGGCTTGCTGCACTGCATGGCCTGTGCCCAGTTGTTGTGCTTGCTCTATCCATTTAACGCTAATATGGCTTAGCTCACTTTGAACCAACTCGCCACCATGGCCATAGACGACTTGAATCAAATTTTCAGGGAAATGTTTTGCTGTGTTGTAACAATGCTCCAACAAAGGTATGCCGGCTAAATGATGTAGAACTTTGGGCTTATTTGACTTCATTCTTGTGCCTTTACCGGCAGCGAGAATAATTGTGTTAAGACGAGTCATGATTAGATAATTAACTCCCTAGCAACAATGTTGTTACATTGTAGCCCGGTTCTTTAGAGCCGGGACTTATGAGTTGTATTTCATTTCACCCTGGCTTTTGACCACGAATGGTCGTATGTCGCGTAGCACACGGAAGTGCGTGAGCGAACTGAAGAGCTAGGCTGCAGAGATCTTTTACTATTAATAACTAATGAATGACTGTCGGCGGCATATCCCTAGGCCGCCCTTCACTTATTTCGTCCTGATTAGCATCTCTAATTTCGACAATTGTCACTATTATGATAATAGTTTTACCTGCATAAGGATGATTGCCATCAAGCGTGACCATGCCATCCTTTACTTCGGTGACAATAAACTTACGGCTTTCACCATGTTCATTTTTGAATTCTGCTTCCGCACCGACATGACGAAATTCTTCGGGAACATTTTCAGATTTGTCTTTATAAATCAAATTGCTATTAGTAGGACCATAACCATCTTCTGGTTTGATTACCACCTCGACACGATCTCCTACCTGCTTACCTTCCATTTGATCTTCTAGCGCGGGTAGAAATTCTAAATCTTCATCAGAACTGGGTACGCCATGCACATAACCAACGGGCATATCCATTTGCTCCGTAACATTGTTATTTTCATCTGTTACGACATAGGTAAAGTAGACCGCTTTATTTTTTGCTACTAGGTCACTCATTTTGTATTCCATAAGCTTAGGTACCGCGTCTCGCTTTTGACGACCCTTAATGTAATATACTAAAAATGATGAGGTACAAAATGAAAAAAGACGTTAAAAACTAGACGCGGTACCTAAGTTTGATTATAAGTCGCGCTCGATTTTATTTACGCTTTAAATTCTTACGTAAGTTTTCAATCGCTCTTAATTGCGCTACCGCTTCAGCCAACTCCGCTTGTGCTTTCGCGAAATCCATGTCAGATGCTTTATCCGCAATGGCTTTCTCGGCCCGATCTTTTGCCTCAAGCGCCGCGGCCTCGTCTATGTCCTTAGCCCGCTTGGCAGTATCTGCCAATACAGTGACTATATGTGGCTGAACTTCTAACATGCCACCGGAGACGTAAAATAACATTTCTTCGCCTTCTACTGGTTGCACACGAACTTCGCCAGGCTTTAAGCGAGTCATTAATTGGGTATGCTGAGGAGCAATGCCCAATTCACCCATTACCGCTGGAGCGAAAATCATACTTGCCTCGCCTGAATAGATTTCTTCTTCAGCGCTCACTATGTCAATGCGTATTGTTGATGCCATCTCTATCTACCTTATTGAAAAAGGAAAACATGCCTTTTCCAAAGTTAATTCAATTTAACCACATCACATGGAAGTGATGTCATTTTAAAAAATAGCGGCGCTATTTTTTAAAATGTAAGCACTATGAAAACCACGTTTTTCATGGTGCGTTAGTGTGTCAGCCACGGATGGCTGATCACACCTCTATTAAGCAGCCTCTGCTTTAGCCTTTTCTATCACTTCTTCAATTCCACCCACCATGTAGAAAGATTGCTCTGGATATTGATCCATTTCGCCTTCCACAATCGCTTTAAAACCGCGAATGGTATCTTTGAGTGACACGTATTTTCCATCTACGCCGGTAAAGTTTTGCGCAACAAAGAACGGTTGAGATAAGAAGCGCTCAATTTTACGGGCACGAGATACAATTAATTTATCTTCTTCAGATAACTCGTCCATACCTAAAATTGCAATAATATCTTTTAGCTCTTTATACTTTTGCAATGTACTTTGCACTGCACGGGCCACATCATAATGCTCTTGACCAATTGACAAAGGATCAAGTTGCCGTGATGTTGAATCAAGTGGGTCAACCGCAGGATAGATACCTAGCTCAGCAATTTGACGCGATAATACTAGGGTCGCATCCAAGTGTGCAAAGGTGGTTGCTGGAGATGGATCAGTCAAGTCATCCGCAGGGACATAGACCGCTTGAATTGAGGTGATTGAACCGGTTTTTGTTGAAGTAATTCGTTCTTGAAGTGCACCCATCTCTTCTGCCAGAGTGGGTTGGTAACCTACCGCTGATGGCATACGACCAAGCAATGCAGAGACTTCCGTGCCAGCAAGCGTATAACGATAAATATTATCAACAAAGAATAATACGTCACGGCCTTCTTCACGAAAAAATTCTGCCATTGTTAAACCTGAAAGTGCAACCCGTAAACGGTTGCCAGGGGGTTCATTCATTTGACCGTAAACAAGAGATACTTTATCAAGTACTCCACCTTCATCCATTTCATGGTAGAAGTCATTACCTTCACGAGTTCGCTCACCAACACCAGCAAAGACTGAATAACCACTGTGTGCTTCAGCAATATTTCGAATTAACTCCATCAATGTCACTGTTTTACCTACACCAGCACCACCAAACAAACCAACTTTACCACCCTTAGCAAAGGGGCAAATTAAATCGATCACTTTAATGCCGGTTTCGAGAATCTCAACAGTCGAGCTTTGCTCGTCAAACGCAGGTGCTTCACGATGAATAGCCCATCTTTCCTTTTCACCTATAGGCCCAGCTTCATCAATGGGTTTGCCTAATACATCCATGATTCGACCTAGTGTCTTTTCCCCGACTGGCACTTTAATTGGCTCACCAGTATCGCTAACCGCTAAATCACGTTTTACGCCATCCGTACTGCCCATTGCGATTGCGCGAACTATGCCATCACCAAGTTGCTGCTGAACTTCCAAAGTTAAACCTTTGTCGTCAACCATCAGCGCATCATATACTTTAGGAATTGCGTCGCGTGGAAACTCAACGTCTACAACCGCTCCAATTACCTGTACGATTTTGCCAGAACTCATGTTCTAAACCTCATTAAAAATATTAAAAATGTTTGAGGCACTAGACGTTAAACGTCTAGTGCCGAAAATTTTGTCCTTAGCACTGTAGCCCGGCTCTTTAGAGCCGAGGTGGATTCGGAATTCAATTACAAAATCCCGATCCTTAGCGCTGTAGCCCGGCTCTTTAGAGCCGGGGTGGATTCGGAATTCAATTACAAA